>JAFQHQ010000200.1 GCA_017397885.1 Clostridia bacterium
AACTAATTCTGTTTTATTCATTCATAAACACCTACCCTTCTTCCAAATTCTACAAAATATTATATCACAGAATCACTCTTTCTGCAATATAAATTATTTAATAACTAAATACAATTATTCACGATACCATTATAACACATTCCTCTTCGCGTGTCATCGGCATAACTGTGCCAATTTTCTGCCAATTCTGTGCCGTATAAAAAGCCTCCGAGGATTTCTCCCCGGAGGTCTTGCTGACACAATGGTCGTGACAATATTAACATGGTCGCAACAAACGAAATACTTATTTTATTACATACTTATAGTACATTTTTGAATAGTTATCGCCGTATGATATTTGGGTTATATCTTTGTATGAAATATCATGTATCTCCTCATCCCATATTCCATCCATTCCAATATCTTTAAAGCTAACCTTATCATCATCTACGGCTACAATTTTCCCCATATAGAATGAGCATCTTTCTAATTGTTGCTCACACTGTACGCATATAAAACCATCATATTTTTGCAGTTGTACCAATATTTGCTTTAAAGAATCCATTTCTTTTACATAATCTTGTTTAATTTTATCTTTCAAACCTTCGGATACACATATTTGTTCATTGAAGGAATCACTTTCGTTAGAGTATGCATCAGCGATATCCTTTGTGCGCATTATGGCATAACCTTCATCATGAAAATCTACTATAACTGTTGTTAAAATAAAATCTTCAGATAAATAAATTGGAAAACCCATGGTAGATGTCGTTTCACCATTAAAACATCTATCTATAGTCATTATAAATTTATTGTCGATGTGATACTGTATTATTTCTTTCTTTTCAATTATCATATAATCACCTTTTATTCTTTCTCGGAGTTCTTCTTGCATCACCTTTTTCACCGCCAGCATCTCTTTGTTTTCTTGCTTGTCCCGCTTCGTGTTTTCCTTTGGTACTCGGTCTCGAACCTTTAGTATGTTCTTTATAATACATAATTCCAGCACCAACGACAGCAGTAACACCAGCAATTATGTACGGAGCCGCCATATATAACAGTGCGGCACCTGCCGATGCTGTAAGGGCAACTTTTCCAGTAGGATCAACATACTTAATCGGATTATTTCTACAATATACATATCTGTTCATATCAAGAGGATTAGATATTTCACCCTCTTCGATATCAAAACTTGTAAATCGACCGATTTGTGGATTGTAATATCTTGCACGAAGATAAATCATATCAAGCTCATCATCGTAATATTCTCCGGCATACTTAATCTGATTATCAACAGTTTCAGTTTCGTTGCGAATTTCACCCCAAGGGGTATATTCGTAAGTATTAACTACTGTTCCTGATTCATTTACAAGACCTACAACATCTCCATGTGCATTATAGATGTAATAATACCAACTACCATTTGCTTTTCTTGCAAGAGGCTGATGTCCCCACAGAACCTCATCTGTTATTGCTCCTGTACTATCCGTTTCAGCAATAACATTGTTATTAATGTCAATAATGTACTGTTTGTCATTCTTTTGAGTTCTGATACCGTTTGCATCATACTTATATGTATAGGTATCTGTTCCGTCTGAATAGCCTGACATTCTATCCCATTCGTCATAGGTATATGTTTTGTCATTATGTGTAACAACTGCACCGGATTCGTTGTATGTGAATGTATCTGTTACTTGTCCGTTCAGCTTAATTTCTTTAAGCTGATATTTTATATCGTACACATAATCTTTAACATCACCATTTGAATATGTTTCTTTTGTTCTGTTATTCAAAGCATCGTACTCATATGTTACTGACGATCCATCGTTATATGTTACAGACAGAAGCCTGTCCAAACTATCGTAGGTGTATGTTGTCTCTGCACCATTTCTTGTTTCCGAAACTACATTGCCATTTGAATCGTATTCATACAACAAAGTATTTATTGTAGTTGTACCTTTTGTTGTAGTCATACTTGTTACACGATTCATATTATCATAATTATAGGTTGTTTTCAAGCCATTTGGATAAGTTATTGACTTGACATAACCTGTATCATAATAATCATAATCAAAGGTTTTATTATCAGAAACGATAGTGTCGAGATTTCCATTTGCAGTATAAGTATAATTTTCAAGTCTTTCAGACGGCATTAAGCCCTGAACAACCTTGCCTATGCTGTTATACCCATAGCTTATATAATATGCCTCGTTTTGCAACTTCACACTTATATCACCAAAATAGTTATGTCCATAACGAATTGTAGGTGTATTACCATCTGTTGATGCTGCAGCAATTTCTCCGAATTGGTCGTATCTTCTATGAATCTGACTTTCACCGCTTGTCAGTATAACAGGATGGTCGAGCTCGTCATAGATAAAGGAGAATGAATTCTCGCCTTCACTGATTTGCGTTGTTCTACCTTTGCTGTCTGCCGCATATCCATCAGAATCAACCATTCGCCTGTCATAGTTGAAAAACCTCATTCTCATATCTCCTTTTTCATTACGATATGAGATTCTCGATGATCTTTCATCTCCCTCGTCATCATATATTTTCTCGAAAGTTGGTGTATTAAAGGTTGAATAAGTTGATGTTGCTTTTACTCCATTTGGCAACACAGTTTCTCTCAGGCGATTAGCTGCATCATAAAGGTATGTTGTATTGTTACCCTTTGGATTTGAGTATGAAATCACATTATTGTTTAAATCATACTCATATACTTCTGTTAAAGTTTCTGATGCAGAATTGCTTGGATATGCTGTTTGTGTGATAACATTTCCATAGTTATCAAAGACTTGCATTAAAAGCAATCTATCAGCACTTTCTGTTGCTCCATTGAGTTTCAATGTTGAAGTGTTTGCAACTGAATCATAACTGTACTGATATACATTGCTTTCACTGTCGGTTACACTGACAGGTCTGTCAAATCCATCGTATGTATGTAAAACAACATTTCCGATACTATCTACAGTTTTTATAAGTCTGTCATAGTTATCGTGGTAATATTTTGTGGCAGGTCGTATATAAATCATACTTGCATCGCCATCTTTAAAATATCCCTGCTGATTAACTTTTAGATTTCCAACAGCATCGTAAAGGTTCGCTTCATATCCGTATGGTACTGCAACATTTTCATCTGTATAAACAATATATTTGTAAACCTTTTCTGTGGTATATGCAGGATTTTCTGAAGAATAACCCTCGAACACACTATTCGTCTGATAGATGTGTTTCTCTATTGTAAAAAATGTTCTTCCATCAAGATATTGCGTAAGCGGTGAAATTATTTGATCAACTTTTCCATCGGAGTAATATGTATAATCCGTGTACGAAGCATCAGGAAGAACTTCTCTCACTACATCACCGGTTATATAATCATAAACATATCCGGTCTGCGAATTACCATCTTCATATTGCTGTGTGATTAATGTTGGATATAAGCCATAATTATCGTATGAATATGTGGTTACAGCATCCCCGCCCATAAGATTGTGAAATCTCATAGGATCATCCTGAGTTGTTTTGGTTAAAAGACCGGGGTAAGTCGCATTTTCATAATAATATTTAATCTTTTCTCCAACAGCATTTTTGCTTTCCGTTAAAACACCGTTCGTTCCATAGGTATATGTTTCACTCACCTGCGGTTCATCGATATTATTATAAAAGCGTTTTTCGGTTATAAGATGATATGTATCATTATAACTATATGATGTCGTGTATTTTTCTAACAGAGACTCGTTGTTTTTTATACTTGCATCAATCTCTTTTGTCTCTGATGCCAATCCACCCCAATCATTATACGAATATAGCAGATAGGTTTCTTTTGAGTCCCCACCTTCTGCAACTGTGTTTTTGATTTGAGTTGGAGAGTTTTTAAAGGTGCTGTGGTTCGTGTAATCAGATGTAACTGTTACGCCACCTGAACTGCTCGACTGCTTAACAACGGCACAGTTGCTAAAAGTAATAGACTCGGTTGTTTTACCTGTTTTGGTTACTGTCCACAGTTCACTCAATGCAGTTTCATCATCAAAGTTATAATTCGGATAACCGGTTTCATTATTAAATGAATCTCCATTGTATATTCCGCTATAAGTATAGTTTATCGCCTGTGAATGCGCCTGTATCAGAACCTTCCGGAGCATACATGTACATATCGTATTTTTTCTTTATCCTCAATGTATCATAATATCCATCATCGCCAAGATGCTTTCGAACAGTTTCGTATTCATATATTTTCATTCTGTCTTTATAGTGAATACTATTTAGCACAGGCTTATTATGTGGCCTATCATTACTCGACTGCGTTTTTGTGTCAAATCTCCTATATAACGAAAGCCATGTTCGATTTCCGGTGGAATCCAAAGTTGAACCACCATCGTATGTATAATATACCTTTGCACCATCTTCTCCTTCGGTGTCACTGTTAGCAAGATACCAATACAATCTTTGTTCGGCATGATCCTGGTATGCCATAGTATACTCTATTTTGGTTTTATTATATGTGAGAACTTTGCTTGAAGCTCCATCAGGAGATGATACCGTTAATGTAACTGCGCCCGGTTCGTTCAACGAATCTATGCCTCCAGTGTAGCTAAATGTAACTGTTCTTCCCACCGTATCAGTTATCTTCGAAATAAGAGGTTTTGGTTCATCAAGACTAACAGTATCTATGTACATATATTTTGCATATTCAGGAGTTATTTTAATTTGAATATACCTGATTGCACTTGACATTGAAAATTGGTCAGAGAAATCTACCCAATTCTCTGTATCATAGTCTGTAATCCATATTATTTCGGAATCTTCGATGTTATAGGCTGTATCATAACCTATTATTTCAACTTTTATATCATCGCCGTACCGGCTCTTGAATCTCATACCAAAATCATAGTGTGTCAAAGGCTTAACCTGAATCGGCTGCGACAATATATAAGTATCTCCATTTTCATTATTTCGTCTGAAATACATTACATATCCGTCATTACTTCCAATGTCTGTCTCGTCCAACTGTATTGCATCATATGTACCATTAGAAGCAGTAGATGTAAACCACATATCCTCATCAAATTCGTCACCATCTATTTCTATTTCGCGATACGCAAAGTTACCTTGCGGAACACGGTTTGTTATAGAGTGAAGTTCATGTTCAAATTTGATTGTATTTCCAAATCTATCGACAATACCGATAAGTCTGCCATCTTCTGCAAAATATTGCTTTGTTTTATCTGCATCAGTCAAAGAATAATACGATGTAACTTGTCCGTTAGAATAACTCTTATCGTTTTTATTGAACTGAATATCTTTATTATAGTAGCCTTTGAGGTTACTATCAGTTGTATCAGATGTGAATTGAACATGATATACTTCCCCGTTTCCTGAGTGATAATATAATTCAGTTTCTTCATCGTAATAATAAGTATCAACTATTTCTTGAGGAATATATTCAGTTTCAACCTGCACAGATGGGAAACTAAAGCTCCATCCCATACCTAAATTAAATCTATCAATCTGATATGTAGAATAATTATTGACAAGCTTATTAGTTAAATATCCATTGCTGTTTGGTAAAATCATCAGGCTTGCATTTCCAACCGAAGAAGCAACTGATTGATATGTCCTACCTATACGCAAATCGAGTCCGTTTCTTCCATCAAGAACGAGATCTTCAAAATTTAATGTAAGTTCTCCGGAGTAATCTGATATATTTTCTTCCAAAAAACTATTGTATGAGAATTTCGGTTCATTTGCACCATTGCCGATTTTCGGTGCAGTTATTGTATTGAAATTCGTTAGTAGATTTGCGTTAAATACAAAACCTGTTGAAGTAATTGCCGGAATATCTGAGCGCGTTTTCTCAACTTCTGAAGCCGCCTTTGCAGCATCATTTGTACCGTACGCCAATTGTTCTTTATTTGTTATAATGTCCGGTACAACAGGTTCCTTAAGCGCAATAATACCATTTTGTTCTCCAATATTATATGAGATTTCCTTTAATTTTGTAATGTCATTCGCTGCCGAAGCTCCATAGGAGACTATATCACCCTGTTCGACTTCTGCAGCAAAGGACACATTGACAATTGACACAAGCATTGCGAAAACTAAAGCCATAGAAATTATCTTTTTCATATAAACTCTCCTTTGCTACATTTAATCGTTTTTGTCGAATTGAAATCAAAAAGGCATAAGTAATCAGCAGTCCCCAATGACCACTGATTCTACTTATGCCGCAAATATACCGGTTCTTTCATAATGATGCCTCCTATTCACCTGTAACTATTCCTATACTTACAACCACCTTTTCTATTAACTACATCTATATTTTAACATGTTCTAGCCTTTATTTCAATAGATTTTGTCTATTTTGGGAAATTATTTTTGTATCAAGCAAAACTTATGTGAAGATTGATAAAAGTGTTCAGTTTATCCTTTTCATATCTTATTTTCACAGCATTCTGATTTTATTAAGTTTTCAAAAAACCACATAAACACAAAAGTTTGGGTGCTACACCTTTCCTGTCACCATATTATATTACACAAATTCACAGACTTCAACAAAATGTCCCTTTTTCATAAAAAGTGGTCTGTCAAACATATTGATATACAAATTGATTTAATGTATCATTAATTTATATTTTAAAATTGCCTATAGTATTGGCGGTTGAGACTAAGGAGGCATAATAATATGGATATTTTTACAACAATGATAACCCCCTATCACAAGGATGGCACCATTGATTTTGAAAAAGCAGAAAAATATGTTGACTGGTATTTTGAAAAGGGACTAACGGGGATTTTTTCCGTTTGTCAGTCCAGCGAAATTTTTTGGATTTCAACCAAAGAAAAAGCAGAGCTTAACAAAAGAGTGTATGAAAGAGTAAAGTATCTTGAAAAAAACACAACAAAAAATTCACGGTTGTGTCGTCGGGACACACAAGTGACTTGCCCGAAGATCAAGCAAAAGAACTGAATGCCGTGTGGCAGTCCAGAACAGATGCCCTGATTTTGATTACAAACCGACTCACGCAATGTTCTTATTTATAATTATAACAATTCTTTAATTTCTCCGCTTTTTCCATCCGGCGAAAATATTCCTATAAATCTGTTATCGCCATAAACCGTATTTCCTGCCCTATCTGTATAGAAAGTGCATCCTGCTTCTTTTTCAATTTCTCTGAGGCAGTCGCTTTTCATAAAAGGCATAAGATTAATTATTTTGTTTTCCTTTTTGGCTAAAACTATTTCTTTTTCGCTGTTTTCTTTAATCATTCTAATATTATTGGCAATTCTCACCGCCACGCCGGGAACTTCACCGTCTTTACCGGTTTCGTAAATCTCAAATCCGGTAAAATCCTTTACGTTATTCAAACAGAAACAATTGCCGCAAAGGACGCCGGCACCGTAATTATACATTACGGTTACATCTTTCGGTATTTTTTTGCTTATTATATTTCTCATATTTTCATCCACAATAATCAAAACATCACTTATGCTTTAATACAGCATCCAAAACTCTGTCTGTGAGTGAATAATCGTATTCATCTACTCCCACCCAACCCGAGTGAAGTATGGACGAATGGATTTTGACCCCTGCTTTTGTAAAAGCTCTGTGAGTTTTTGCATACCTTTCTAAATCTTCGTCAAAGCAAAGGGGTCTGCCATCTGCATTTTTGAGCGGAGGGTCATAGCAAAATCCAAGCCTCGACCAGAAAACCGGATTGTTTTTAAGAAATTCTTTTGCTGAATTTATATCCACACTTACCACTCGCTTTTCTTTTCATACTCATTTTCACGTATTCCCGGATAATTCTTATCAAGATATTCTTCTCTGTATGGATTAACACCTTTTGACGGGTTTTCCGGATGAAGCGGCAAACTCCATCTTTCTTTTTTGAAATAAGGATTCTGAAAAGTACGTTCTATTTTTCCTGTTCTTTCCATCACATCCATACACGAGCGTATACATCCTCTGGCACCACAGATTGCAAAATATCCCGTATGTTCAATTATGTAGTTATAGTAATCCATAACAGCATGGGTTCCGGGTTTTCTTCCCCATTTACCGCCTGCCATCGAGTAGCACATTATATAGGCTTCTTCTTCCGTCATCTGTGAGTTTCTGACATCAAATGCCATATTGGGAAATTCTTTTTTTAGGAAAGGAGAACATTCGTTGTTCATACCGTGATGAGAAAGCGTGCATCTTCCCATTTGTACATCGCCGAACCATATTTGCTTTTCGCCGAAATCAACATACACCCTTGCATTTTCATCCTTGGGATCGGGAATTGCACCACCGGGACACCCTCTGCTGCATGCTCCGCAATGAAGGCATAGGGTTCCTGTATCCATAATGGGATCGGGTTCTAATTCGCAATCTGTAAAAATTAATCCGAGACGGACTCCGGGGCCATATTTTTTTGTAAGGAAAACTTTTGACCAGCCTATCTCACCGAGACCGCATCCTGCAGCTATCACACGAATACTGCACACCACATCCGGCGGAAGCTTTCCTTCTGCCACAGGTTTTTTGGTTGTTCCGTTTCCTTCCGGTACGGCAGGATAGTGTGCCACCGCTTCATATCCGCAATCTTCAATAAAACATGAAAGCTGATAAGTCTTAACAGGTCTGAAGAAAGCATTCAGCTTGTTGTAGGTGTAAAATGTGTAGTTGTGCCAATGTGTTCCCTCTTCAATACCTCTGTTTGCTCCCCTCGGAATGGGCATTGCAATGGCAATAACCGACTTGGCATTGGGAAAATATGAGATAGGGCTCATTAATTTAGGAGCATTTTTGAACCTTTCAATATTACCGATTGCTATACAGTCTATACCAAGTTCCTTTGCTTTATCCTTAATCATCTGAGATGTCAGTTTCATTTTAATGACCTCTCTTTCCGCTTTTGGAAAATGACCCTCCCAAGACATTTGCCTGTTCATCGGAACGGTCTATGCTTGTGCTGTTGTTTCCAATACTCCAGGGAGCGCTATATCTGAATTTATTTTCAAAAACATTTGTAAGTGCATTTCTCTCTTCCAAGCCGCACATACATGTTCTGTTGCACAAAGCAGCAATTCTGTCGGGTTTTGAATTTGGCGAAAATCTGTTTACAACAGCACCGTTTTCACAATTTTTACACTTACTGTAATCAATTTTGCCAACAACAAATTTCTTTCCGCATATTTCAATTTCGTCATACTCATCTTTGCTTACAGCTCCCAAAGGACAGCTATCGGCACAAGCTCTGCAGCCATTGCATACATCATCTTCCAAAAGTGGTGTGCTTTCAATTTCTGCATCTGTTAAAATCATATGAAAACGTTGTCTTGAGCCAAATTCTTTCGAAAAGGCTATGCCGTTATATGAAATGCCGCAAAGACCGCAGGCAACGGCAGCATAATCAAAATCGGGATAAACATTGGGTGCAGGTTTTCCTTCCTGAACAGGCACACCGGAAGGTTCAATATCAGACGGATTTGGGAAAATGGGCACAGCTTCCCAACCGCGGCTCTCTATAAAATTTGTTAAATTGTAGGCAGAGAGAGCTAAAAACTCATCTTCGAGCCAGTTTTTACCAAACAACCGGTAATCACCGAAATTTGTTCCTTCTTCAATTCCGCGCAGACTTCCTCTGCAAATCCTTTTTCCTATTAAAATAACAGTTTTCGCTTCGGGGAAAATGGAAAATGGATTATGATTGTCATCAACCTCGTCAAAACGTGT
Organism: Clostridia bacterium; assembly: GCA_017397885.1. Classification (GTDB taxonomy): domain Bacteria; phylum Bacillota; class Clostridia; order UMGS1810; family UMGS1810; genus RGIG1828. The sequence continues at coordinate 9,704 of JAFQHQ010000200.1, forward strand.
TCTGTCTGCAAATCCGATCAAATCTATTCCGTCGTTTTTTGCATAGTTCACTATTTCTTTCTTGAAATTATCCATTGATTAACACACTCCTTTTAGAAAAATTATATATAACCGCAACATGAAAGTCAATAATAAAAAACGACGCAAATTTATATTTTCGCCACTTGAATTTTTGCGAAAAATATGATAAAATGTGAATTACACGGAGGTGCAACATGAACAATAATATAAAATCGCCAATTATATCATTGAATGTATATGACATAAAATCTCAAAAAGAAAAAACACACCGGGTTGAGGGGCGACCCTTTTGCTCCCTTTCATACAGAAAACACGGCACGGTAAAGCTCTGTGCGGACGGCAAAACCCTGATATCCAAATCGGGTTGTATAACCTTTATCCCCAAAGGACAAAACTATTCCACCGAAATTGTTGAAGACACTCATATGATTGCAATACATTTTAATGCATTGGACGAAAAAAAGTATGACAAACCTTTTGTTATTGAAAATATAAATACCGGAATTTATGAATTGTTTGATTCTGTTTTAAAAAACTATTCAAGTGAAAATGATAATAATTTTGAAAGCTTTTCGTATTTTTATAAAATATTGGCTGTAATAGAAAAGCACTTCATAAGAAAACAAGAAGGTAAAATCAATCCCGTTATTGCAAAAGCAAAATCTATGATAGACAAAAATTTTTCAGACCCCGATTTTAACATCGATTCCCTTGTATTGAGTTTGCCGATCAGCGCATCTCACTTACGAAGTGAATTTAACAAAACCTACTCAATCAGCCCTATCAAGTATTTAAAAAATGTACGTCTGCAAAATGCCATATCGCTTCTCGCTTCGGATTATTATACAATTGAAGAAGTGTCACAAAAAAGCGGATTTGGCAGTACAAGCTATTTTATTCAATCCTTCAGCAAAAGTACGGGATACTCGCCGCAAAAATACAGGGAAAAGTTTTTGAGGTAGCAACTGTAACAATCAATTGCTATACAAAAAACAACACCTTTTAACCGGTTCAAAGTCCGTGTTACAAAGGTGTTGTTTTATATATATTCTTTATATTGCTCTTTTTTTGAAAAAGCATATCCTTTGTCTTGTTCAACCTGATTTTTAAGTTCATCAAGTGATGAAAACTTCACTTCGCCACGAATTTTCTCAAGAAAATGCACTGTGATGTTTTTACCGTATATATCATTTGAAAAATCAAAAACAAAGGTTTCAACAGTTACGGCATTGTCATCTGCAACTGTTGGATTGTTGCCAATGTTTGTGACAGAAAGATATCTTTTTTTGTCAATCTCCGTCACGGTTACATACACTCCCGAAGGAAGAAGCGCGAGTTCTTTTGGCGGAATGATGTTTGCCGTTGGAAAATCCAATGTGCTTCCAAGGTGTCTGCCATGGGTAACTTTTCCGCTGACAGAGTAAAATCTTCCGAGAAAATCTTTTATCTTTTTAACCTCACCGTCTGTTACAAGCTCGCGAATAAGTGTGCTGCTGACAGGCAGGGTTTTGCCGTCTGCCTTAACTGTTACCTCGGGGATTATGATACACTCAATTCCATATTCAGAGCAAAGCTGTGAAAGTTCTTTTGCGCCTGCACTTCTGCCCTTTGCAAAGCGAAAATTGTAGCCTGCGACAACATGGGAACAGTTGAACCTTTTGCAAAGAAATTCCGACACAAATTCCCTTGCCGACATATTCATAAACTCCGGGGTGAGCTCTTGTCTGTGAAGCATATCCACCCCTATGTCTCGGGTAATTGACTGAATTTGACCTTCATCTGCAAGAGACTGTCTTGCAAAGCCTATGAAGCACACCATGGAAAGTGCCTTGTTTTCTTTGGCGGTTTTCACCGCTGTCTCCAAGAGTTTGACATGGCCAATGTGCATTCCGTCAAATTTGCCGAGGGCAACCACCGTTTTTTTATCATTCATATTATCTGTCATAAGTCTGATCACTCTTAATAAAAAGCTTTTTCAAGCTTGATTAAATTTTTATCGCCGTCTCCACTTTCAATTACTTTTGAAATGCAAAGGAAAACGCCTTCTGCATCGTATGTGCGGTACAATCCGGGCTCTGCATTTATGTAACCAGTTGCTCCGTTACACACTCGCTTTTTTACGGCATCGGAAATTGTGAGCTTTGGATAATCAAAAACCGAGTCCACGGGTGCAAGAAGTGAAAGATGTTCATTTTTTTCGGCAAGGGTTTTCAGTTCGTCGAGAGTGTGGGCATTTTCCAGGGAGAAAACCGACGATTTGGTACGTCTCAGTTCACTCATGGCGGCACCGCAACCGAGCCTTTGCCCTATGTCGTGACAAAGAGTGCGGATGTAGGTCCCTTTTGAGCAGAAAACTCTGACAGAAAACTCCACTCCGTCAAAATTTGAAACCTCGGCTTCATATATGGTTATTTTTCGTGGCTTGCGTTCCACTTCAATTCCCTTTCGGGCAAGGTCACAAAGCTTTTGACCGCCTACTTTAAGTGCAGAATACATGGGCGGAATCTGTTCGATTTCGCCAATAAACTCTGAAACCGCACTCAAAAGTTCTTCCTCGTTCACATTAACCTCGGATGTTTCAAGCACCGTACCCGACATATCCTGAGTGTCGGTAACAACACCAAGACGAACTCTTGCCACATATTCCTTATCGGAAAAGGTGAGCATATCACAAACCTTGGTTGCTTTGCCCAAACAAACGGGAAACACCCCGGTTGCATCGGGATCAAGAGTGCCCGTGTGACCAACCTTTCGGGTGCCGTATATTTTTCTTATTACGTTTACCACATCGTGAGAAGTAAAGCCCCGGGGCTTATCCACGATTATTATTCCGTTAATATTATTATCCACTTTATACCAACTCTTTAAGTTCATTTAAAAGCATTTCTTTTGCCGTTTCGTAGCTTTCGTTTATTGTCACTCCTGCCGCTCTCACATGACCTCCGCCGCCAAACTTTTTGGCAACGGCCGACACATCCACATATTCATTTGAGCGCAGGCTGATGCGGGTTTCATTTGGAGCAATAAGCTTGAACATGAGTCCCACTTCAACGCCCTCGGTTGAACGGGTGAGCCCAATCCATGCATCTGCCTGATTCATTTCGGCACCGGATTTCAAAAGAGCTTCGTCATCCACATAGGTCAGACAAACCTTTGAGTCGAAATGATATTCCATGCGGTCGGTGACAAATTTCAAAAGATTCATTTCCTCGGTTGTGTGAGTAGCAAAAAGCTTTCTCATAATTTCGTCGGATTCAATGTTGCAATCATGTAGTGATGCGGCAATTTTTAATGTTTCGGATGTCGTGTTGGAATATTGAAAACCGCCCGTATCATCGGCAATTGAAACATAAAGTCTTTCGGCAATATCTTTGGTGAGCCCAACTCCCATTTCGCAAATGATCCGATATACAATTTCTCCTGCCGCCGCAGAGGTTGAATCCACAAGGTTCAAATCTTTTGCAAAGCCTTCGTTTGTGCCGTGATGGTCGATACAAATGCTTTTTTTGGCTTTGGCAAAAATATCGTCATAAAGCTCAAGCATCATATATGTTGCGGCATCGTCCACAGCAATGGCAACTTCGGGTTCAAAATCACCCTGTTCAAAGGATTCGTCCCATATAAACATTAGTCTTTTTGTCACCGGAGTGGGCAAGGCAATTTTTACATTTTTGCCAAGTGCGCGAAGTGCAAGAAGGAGTGCCGACGACGAACCTAAACAGTCGCCGTCGGGACTTCTGTGCGGAATTATTATGAAATTGTTATTCTCTTTGAGAAACTGTGCTGTCTGAGCAATTGTATTCATAACATTCACCGTTTATTTTTCGTTGATTTTTTTAATAAGATCGTTTATGTGTGCGCCGTAGTCAATGGAAGTGTCCAGCACAAAGGTTGGCTGGGGAACAGCTCGCAGGTTGAGCCTTGCACCGATTTCTCTTTTGATAAACCCGGTGGCACTTTTGAGTGCCTGCATGGAGTTTGTTTTTTCCTCGGCACTTCCCATAACACTGACATAAACCTTGGCATATTTGAGATCTTTTGTTATCTCAACCGAAACCACGCTCACCATTGGAGAGAGTCTCGGGTCTTTGATATCACGGAAAATTGAAGCAAGCTCACGCTTGAATTCTTCTTTTATTCTTTCCATTCTGTTGTTAGCCATGGGTATCTCCTTAATATCACTCTTTTATTTCTTCCATGATGAAGGATTCGATTACGTCGCCTTCTTTAATGTCATTATAGTTTTCGATACCGATACCGCATTCGTAGCCGGATGCAACTTCTTTCACGTCATCCTTGAAACGACGGAGACTCGAAAGCACACCTTCGTGAATGATGATGCTGTCACGAACAATACGAACCTGCGAATTACGTGAAATTTTACCGTCCTGAACATAACCGCCGGCAATGGCACCGACACCGCTTACTTTGAATACACTGCGGACTTCGGCATGACCAAGAAGAGTTTCTTTGAATTTGGGAGCAAGCATACCCTTCATAGCGGATTCTATTTCTTCGATTGCGTGGTAAATTACACGGTAGAAACGAACATCAACATCATTTGCTTTTGCAGATTCCATTGCACCGCCTGCGGGACGAACATTGAAGCCTACAATGATTGCATTTGATGCGGCGGCAAGCATAACATCGGACTCGGTAACACCGCCAACACCGCCATGGATGCAGTTGACTCTGACTTCTTCGTTGGAGAGTTTGGAGAGAGACTGCTTAACAGCTTCAACAGAACCCTGAACATCGGCTTTAACAATGATGTTGAGGTCTTTAACATCCCCCTGCTGAATCTGATTAAACAAATCATCAAGAGAAACTGCCGTTCTTGCACTGATTGTTTCTTCTTTAATTTTTTCTTTTCTCTTTTCAACAACAGCTCTTGCTTTTCTTTCATCATCAACAGCGTAGAAGGTGTCGCCGCCTTCGGGAACTTCGTTGAGACCTGTGATTTCAACAGGAACAGAAGGACCTGCTTTTTTAACGGTATTTCCTCTGTCGTCTATCATGGCTCTTACTCTGCCGACAGATGTGCCTGCAACAATGATGTCACCGGCTTTGAGTGTACCGTTTTGAACAAGCACGGTTGCAACGGGACCTCTACCCTTGTCGAGACGTGCTTCGATAACTGTACCTTTTGCTTTTCTGTTGGGGTTGGCTTTGAGCTCTTTCATGTCGGCAACAAGAGTTACCATTTCGAGAAGTTCATCTATGTTCTGATTGAATTTTGCAGAAATAGGCACACAGATTGTGCTTCCGCCCCATTCTTCGGGAACGAGTTCATATTCTGTGAGTTCCTGCTTAATGCGGTCGGGATTTGCACCCTCTTTATCGATTTTGTTGATAGCAACAATGATTGTTACTTCAGCGGCTTTAGCATGGTTGATAGCTTCGATTGTCTGAGGCATGATACCGTCATCTGCCGCAACAACAAGAATTGCAACGTCAGTTACCTGAGCACCTCTCATACGCATTGCTGTGAAGGCTTCGTGGCCCGGTGTATCGAGGAATGTAACCTTTTTGTCACCCACTCTCACACGGTATGCACCGATGTGCTGTGTGATACCGCCGGCTTCTCTCGCTGTAACATTGGTGTTACGGATGGCATCGAGAAGTGATGTTTTACCGTGATCAACGTGACCCATAACAACAACTACCGGAGATCTGGGTTCAAGCTGATCGGGGGTATCTTCAACATCATTAAAGAGTCTGTCTTCATCTGTGATGATGATTTCTTTTTCAATTTTGAAACCAAGATCTTCACCAATGAGAGAAGCAGTGTCGAAGTCTACATTCTGGCTGATTGTTGCCATGATGCCGATTTCAAAAAGCTTTTTAACGAGAGTTGTTGCAGGAACGCCCATTCTTTCGGAAAGATCACCAACAGAAATCTCATCGGGAACAAGAACCGTTTTGGGACCTTCATCTTTAGGAGCATCCTTTTTCTTTTTGTTGTTATTGACAAATTCTTTTTCGGGCTGTTTTTTAACGGGATTATTGTTCTTTTTAATCTTCTGTTTCTTTTGGGATTTGCCTTCAACCTTATCAATATCAACAAGCTGTTCTATTTTTGAAGTATCGAGCTTTTCAAGGTCAACATTGTTCTGACGTGTGTCAACAACTGCACGGTTATCTTCTTTTTTAATTTCGAGACTTTCGAGGGTGATTTCCTCTTCTTTGGGCTCTTCTGCCTTTACCTCGGGTGCGGGTTCAGCTTCTTTGCCTTCTTTTTTCGCTTTCTTTGCAGCTGCATCTGATTTTTCGGCTTTTATTGCGGCATAAACCTCTTCGATTGTATCACCGCGATCAAATTTGTTGAGATATGTTGTAAGAATAATGTCTATTTCCTTAAATTCGAGAGTAGTCATGTGATTTTTAGCTTCAACGCCATATTCGGCAAGAAGTGCAATAAGATCTTTGCTGGATACATTTATTGCTTTTGATATTTCATGCACTCTGGGATTGTTATTTTTTGCTTTAGCCATATTATCACTCACCTTCCTTAATATTAGCATTTATATGCTTCAATATTCCGTTTGCAAAACCCTCATCATTTACCGAGACAACTGCGTTGAACTCGTTTCCTATGGCGGCTCCGAGACTTTCTTTTGTGCCTGTTACCACATAGGGCACATCATAAAATTTGCAACTGTCCGTGATGCTTTTTGATGTATTTACGCTGACATCACCGGCAAGAAGAATGAGATATGATTTTCCGAATCTTATTGCTTCTTTGCAGGCACTCTCACCGCTGACCACTCTGCCTGCCCTTTTGGCAAGACCGAGAAGTCCCATTGCTTTTGTCATAAAATTCACTCCGCATCCAATGATTTTACAAACTCTTCTAAACTTTCTGTAAATCCGACAGGAATTTCACACCTTAAATTTCGGGAAAAGATTTTCTTTTTGTTTGCAAGTTCAAAGCATTTTAACTTTGGACAAAGATACATTCCCCGTCCTTCTCCGGTTTTACCCGGCTGCGAAAACGAAATACTGCCGTCTTTTTCTGTGCATATGCGCAACATTTCGGATTTGTCGGTTTTTATCCGACAAGCGGCACACATGCGTGTATTTTTAGCATTGCGAGCCATAATCTACCTCCGCAGATTATTCGGCATCGCTCTTGATGTCTATTTTATAGCCTGTGAGTCTTGCGGCAAGACGGGCGTTCTGACCTTCTTTACCGATTGCAAGAGAAAGCTGATGGAAAGGAACTATAACATGAGCTTCTTTTTCTTCAACATTTACTTCAAGACTTACAACCTCTGCAGGATTGAGGCTTGCTCGGATAAACTCTGCAGGATCTTCGCTATAGCGAACAATGTCAATTTTTTCGCCACCAAGCTCATCAACAACATTTTGAACTCTTGTGCCTTTTGCACCTATGCATGCACCGATGGCATCGACATTTTTGTCGTTTGACCAAACTGCAATCTTTGTTCTTGAGCCTGCTTCTCTTGATACACTTTTAACTTCAACCACACCGTCTGCAATTTCGGGAATTTCTTCGGCAAAAAGCTTTGCAACAAGTGCGGGGCGTGTGCGGGAAACATTGACTACAGGGCCTTTTGTGGTTCTTTTAACTTCGGTAACATAAACCTTGAGACGTTTGTGGAAGTCATACACTTCGCCGGGAACCTGCTCACCGGGAGCAAGATATGCTTCGGTTTTGCCTATGTCAAGATAGATGTTTTTCTTTTCAATTCTCTGAATTGTTCCGATAACAACCTTATGTTCTTTTTCGGAAAACTCGTCAAAAATGAGGTTTCTTTCAGCTTCTTTAATTCTCTGAAGGACAACCTGTTTTGCAGTTTGTGCGGCAATTCTGCCAAATGCCGCGGGGGTGTCTTCGATGTTTACAACATCTCCGATTTCATAGGTTCCGCTGATTTTTTTGGCATCGTCAAGAGAAATCTGACAAAGAGCATCTTCAACGGTTTCAACAACTTCCTTGCTTACAAACACTTTTACCGAGCCCGTTTCACGGTCGATGTTCACAATGACATTATTCTGATTGGTGTTGTAGTTTCTTTTGTATGCAGAAACAAGTGCCGCATCAATTGCATCAAGAAGAATGTCTTTGCTTATGTTTTTTTCTTTTTCAATTTCGTTTAATGCTGTTAAAAATTCGCTGTTCATTTTTTTAACCATTCCCTTCTGTATATATATTACCAAATTACTGCAAGTCTGACCGATGCTGTGTCAGTCTTTGAAAAGTTTTCAATTTTACCGTCAATATCTACAGTGATTACACCGTTTTCATAGTCGATGAGTTTCCCTGACAAGAGCTTGGTTCCGTTTACGGATTTATAGAGCTTGATGTCAATTTCTCTGCCCATGAACCTTTCAAAGTCTCTGTCTTTTTTCAGTTCACGGTCAATGCCGGGCGATGAAACCTCAAGCATATATGCCTGTGATATGGGGTCTTTTTCATCAAGAATATCCGAAAGTGCCTTGCTTACGATTTCGCATTGGTCAATGGATACTCCACCGTTTGAATCGTCCTCCACATCAATGATAACACGAAGAACATAGTCGGAGCCTTCTTTTTTGAACTCAACATCATCAACAAAACAGCCCGCTTCCAACGCCGGCGGATTTGCAAGTTCAAAAATCTGTTCGGTAACCTTTTTTTCTGCCATCTCATCAATCCTTTCAAATTGCTGATGCATGAGAAAACCTCATACAATCAAAAGAGTGGGCTTTGCAGCCCACTCAAGTAAGAATCATTATTAACACTATTATAATATCACATATTATGGAAAAAATCAAGTGTTTTTTTGATTTTTTCCAAGTTTATTAAATATATAAAACAATTTGTTCATAAGAATGAGATTTTTATTCAAAACATTTAAAAACTAAATCTCCGTTTACACTTCCGCTATAATATCGGGATTGTGTTGAAGCGGTGTCGAGAAAAGCTGATTAACATCTTTTTCGGGTTTTTTTCCGTCTATGAGAATTTGAACTTTTTCAATACCGGGCACAAGTGTGAGTGAATTTACAATGGAATACACTGCAATTTTTTCACGCTCGGAACCGCTTTCAAGATCCGATGTAAACTCTGATGTCAGATTTACAAAGCAAACTTCTTCGGTTGTTTCGATGCTTATCAAACCAACGCCATCCGGAATTGTGCGAACATAGTCTTCCGAAACCGGGCCTCTAAGTATTTCATTTACAACAGTTTTTTCGGTACTGTTGTCTGTCATTGTGGCTTTTCGTGTTTCGGGATAAAGCTTATCGCCTTTTTCGTCGCTGAAATAAAGTGTAACAAACTTTTCTGTCTGGGTGTCAACGCTTGACGGCGAATCCATCATGATTGCCGTGTGAGCAATTGGGTCCAAAATATCGCCTTTGCCCCCTGCCCCTTTCATGTGTTCACCGTTTACAAAAAACTTTATTTTATCAATGCCGTCATATTGACAAAGGGTGCATACTATTGAATACCTTGCCAGGAGTTCATCCGATGTGCCGGTGTCAGAATTCATCTTGGAATAATATTCTCCGCCAAGATCAATGTTTACAACCCCGTCATCGGTTTTCGACACAGAAACACCGCGAAGTGTCACACCGTTTGGAATTACTGCAACATGCTTGCCTGAAGTTGGACCGTCAAGTAATTTTTCCATAACAGCCTCGACAAAGTCTTCCCTATTTGCGAAACACTGTTTATCTATGTAACATGTTTCACTCACAAGTGAATCGCGGGATGAGTTTGCAAAATAGAGTTTGACTGCTCTTGTGCCTTCGGGAATTTTATCCGAGCATCCTCCAAGGACAGAAACAAGAATCGCAAACGCAACCAATATACTAAATATTCTCTTCATTTTTGTCCTCCTCTGCCCTTTCGGGGACAACATCCGGAAGAATAATTTTGAAGGTTGAGCCTTTTCCTTCTTCACTTTCAAGCTCAATCCTTCCGTTGTGATATTTCACTGCACCGAGTGCAATCGAAAGTCCGAGACCCGTACCACCGGTTTCACGACTTCTTGCCTTGTCAACACGGTAAAAACGATCAAAAATTTTGTCACGTTCTTCCGCACTGATGCCAACACCGTTGTCACGCACTTCAATAACAACGTTACCTCCGGTTTGCTCCATGGCAACAAGTACATATCCGTCTGTGTCGGTATATTTGATGGCATTGTCAACAATGTTGTAAATACCCTGCCACAAAACGTCCTTGTTCGCCATGAGAAAAATCTCTCCGGGTGTGCTGAACACCAGTGTGATGTCTGCCTTTTTGGCAACAGGCTGCAAATTTTTTTCAATGCCCTGCACAATGTCATTAAGGCTTATAAGTTCAAAGTGTTTATCGTCTTCTTCACTGCGCACATCCATTTTGGTTATGTACAAAAGCTTGTTGACAATACGGTTAAGACGGTCAACTTCGTTGTTTATGTCTGTCATAAATTCACGAACATATTCAACATTAATGTCCGGAGTTTGAATGATGGAATCTGCCATGAGTTTTATGGAACTCAGCGGAGTTTTGAGTTCGTGAGAAGCATCTGAAACAAACTGAACTCTTTGTTTTTCAAGATTAACCACCTTCTCACTCATGGTGTTAAAGGCTTCGCCAAGTCTTGAAATTTCGTCATGACCGGAAATGTCAAACTTTTCATCCAGTATGCCGTCGTCGCTCATGGAAGTAATTTTTGAAGTAAAGTCTACAATTCGTTTTGAAACAAGATTGGCTACGATAAATATGATTATTCCCACAAGAAGCAAAATAACAATGACAAGAAACAGAATCTCTGTCATAATGGCATCAATGAACTTTGCAGCCGAATCGGGAACATATACGATATTTAAAACACCAATAACTTCTCCGTCCGAATTTAAAATAGGTGCAGAAGCGTCCAGAGTAACAAAATCGCCGTTTTCATATTGTTTAAAACCGTCAACTCCGTTTACGGCAGATATTACCGATGCTCTGACCTGGGCAGTGCCAAGAAGATTTCTGTTGTTTTGAGAGTCATACAAAACAGTGATGTCTTTGCCGAGTACCATAACACGCATCCGGGGATCGACACCAATTCCGTTTATAAAAGCGGTAAAACGTTCTTTATCCAGCTCTCCTGTTTCCGAGTCAATGTAGTCAGCTGCAAAACTTGCAACAACATTTGAGGTAGTTGTTACATTGAGCTTTTCGTCATCATACAAATAGGTTTTCATTGACGAAACTACATAATAGCTGAACAAAAAAAGAGTTATTATCATTATAAGGAAATATGTAAAAACAAGTTTTGTGCTGATGCTGTTGAAACGTCCGAATTTTCTTTTAATTTTCATTGAAATAGTAACCAGCTCCCCACTTGGTCATGAGATATTTAGGTTCAGCCGCATTTGGTTCAATTTTTTCACGCAGTCTGCGGATATGAACATCCACCGTTCTGGCATCGCCGGGATAGTCATAACCCCAAATGAGATCAAGAAGATTGTCCCTGCTGTATACCCTGCCGGGATTTGATACAAGAAGATCCATAAGATCAAATTCTTTTGATGTGAGATCGGTAGTTTTTCCGTCAATTGTAACTTTGCGCTGATTGTAGTCAAGCTCTACAAGACCCATTTTCACTTTTGTGCGGTCACCCTTGGGTGCAACAGGAGTTATGCGTCGCATAATTGCTTTTACTCTTGCTTTGAGTTCAAGAATGTTAAAGGGTTTTGTTATATAGTCGTCTGCACCGTATTCAAGACCGAGAATTTTATCCATATCTTCGGTTTTGGCAGTCAGCATTACAATGGGAATGTTTGAAAACTCTCTGATTTTCTGACAAACCGTCAATCCGTCCATACCGGGGAGCATAAGATCAAGAATGATAATATCCAGGCTCTTATCTTTGGCGTGGCGAAGTGCTTCAATGCCGTCATACGCTGTTTCAACCTGATAGCCTTCCTGCTCAAAATTAAATTTCATTCCCTTTACAAGGAGTTTTTCATCATCTACAATTAATATTTTCATCGGTCAATTCCCTCCGACAGTTATTTTATCTTTAATTTGATTATATTTTTTCTCGCCGATTCCCGGTACTTTGATTATGTCTTCGCATTTTTCAAAAGGGCCGTATACCTCACGGTAATTCTTTATGTTTTTTGCAAGAATTTCACCTATGCCGGGAAGTTCATCCAGTTTGTCGATGTCGGCAGTGTTGATATTTAAAAGCTCATCATCCGAAAGTGCTGATTCGGCTTCAACTTCATCAGAAAGTACATACACTTTTTCGGGAACATGAATGGTGCAATCTTCAAACAGTCTGCCGTCGAGCGCGATTGCCGAAAGATCACCTTTTTCGGTTACACCTCCGGCACAGTACAAAACCTCATGAACACTGCTTCCGTATGCAACACTGTATTTCCCGACATTTTTCACCTCACCGCTTACTGTAACAATTATCATTTTTTCTTCGGGCAACTCTCCTGAAGAAAGAACATATTTTTCCTCCGCCTCCGGAGATGAAAGATAATAGCCTGCAATAGCAAGAAAAACAAATGCCAACGTAATTACTATGCTCTTTTTTATGAAACCATTTGTCATTTTTACTCAAGAAAATCTTTTAATTTTTTGCTTCTGCTTGGGTGACGAAGCTTACGGAGGGCTTTTGCTTCAATCTGTCTGATTCTTTCTCTTGTAACTTTAAATTCTCTGCCAACCTCTTCAAGAGTTCTTGCTCTGCCGTCATCAAGACCAAAACGCAGGCGAAGCACCTTTGCTTCTCTTGCAGTGAGAGTATCCAGCACATTCATAAGCTGCTCTTTCAGAAGCATAAATGCCGCCATTTCAGACGGTGCAGGAGCATCCGAATCGGGAATAAAATCTCCGAGAATGCTGTCTTCCTCTTCACCAATCGGAGTTTCGAGAGAAACCGGTTCTTGAGCTATTTTCATAATCTCGCGAACTCTGTCTTCGTTCATATTCATTTCCCGGGCAATTTCATCAACATGAGGTTCTCTGCCATGCTCCTGAAGAAGCTGACGGGACACTCTGATGAGTTTGTTTATGGTTTCAACCATGTGAACGGGAATTCGGATTGTTCGAGCCTGATCGGCAATTGCACGGGTAATGGCTTGTCTTATCCACCATGTCGCATATGTTGAGAACTTGTAGCCCTTTGTATAGTCAAATTTTTCAACAGCCTTAATAAGTCCCAGGTTGCCTTCCTGAATGAGATCAAGGAAAAGCATGCCTCTGCCCACATAGCGCTTTGCTATGCTGACAACAAGACGAAGATTTGCCTCTGCAAGACGCTTCTTTGCACGTTCGTCACCGGTGTGCATGCGCTCTGCCAGTTCAATTTCTTCCTGAGCAGAAAGAAGGGGCACCTTTCCTATTTCTTTGAGATACATTCTTACCGGGTCATCCAGACCAATACCCTCGGGAACAGAAATATCAATTTCCTCTTCCTCGGTATTGCTGATTTCCTCGAGCTCTTTGTCAAAGTCTTCAACAAGCTCTATTCCTTTTGCTTCAATTGTTTCATAAACCTTTTCAATTTGCTTTACGTTAAGGTCAACCTCTTCAAGAGTATCCATAATCTCTTTATAGGAGAGCATTCCTTTTTTCTTTCCTGTTTCTATAAGCTTTTTAATGATAAGGTTTTTGCTTTCGGCAGTCATTTCCTCTCTGTTTGTACTCATGACGTTACCCCTTTCTTATCCTTTGTTTTTAATCATTGTATTAAACTGTTCCAATGTGATTTTGTTTTCTTTTAAGAGTTCATATGCCTTTTCGGCATTTCCCTTTTCTTTTATCTGTTTTATATAATCCCTCACGGCTTTATCGGTATCATCTGACTGAATATCCAAAGCCAACACTCCTGATACAGCATTTATGTCTTCTTTTGTATCAAATTTTGCAATAAGCGAAGTATTTGACACCTTCTCACCTTTCTCCAAGCATTCTTTTATGTAGTTATATATGATGATGTGTATGGAATTTTCAAACATAGATGCATCAATCAGTGAAAAATACTTTTCACATAGCTTGCGGTCATAAAAAAGTGTGCTGAGAAGCAGTGCACGGGTCTTTTCGAGATATTGTTTATTGTCATTTACGGCAGTTCCTTTGTTTACCACATTTATGACATCTGCGTTTGTTGCAGTGCGCGAGGAAGTTGCACCGGTTTTACGCATACCCGTCTGCGAAATAATGGAAGATACCTGCACTCCTGTTTTTTCGGAAATAATATTTGCATATACATCAAGTTCAACCGTGCTTTTGATAAGTTTCAGATAATCTGTCATATCCGAAATATATGATACTATATCTTCAGATTTTTTCAGATTATATTGTTCCCCGAAATATTCAATTAAATACTCCATATCGGGTTTTCTTTCTTTGTACATTGCCTCAAAACGAGCTCTGCCAAATGTTTTTATGTATTCATCAGGATCTTTTTTGGCTTTAAGATCAAGAACCGAAATTTTAAGTTTTCCGGATTGGCGAAGCACGCTTATGGCTCGATTGGTAGCATTTCTTCCGGCGGAGTCACTGTCATAACATATGACAACCTCGTCAAAATATTTTTCAAGAATTTTTGCCTGGTGTTCACCAATTGCCGTTCCGAGCGTGGCAACCGTATTTTCGTAGCCCGATTTAACCAAAGCTATGGTATCCATGTAGCCTTCGCACAAAATAACCGTGCGACTTTTTGAATGACGTGCCACATTTAATGAATAGAGATTACGCCCTTTGCTGAATATATTTGAATCGGGAGAGTTAAGATATTTCGGTTTGGAATCGTCAAGAACTCTGCCGCCGAAGCCGATTACATTTCCGTTTGCATCAAAAATGGTAAACATTATGCGATTTCGGAAATAGTCATAATACCTGCCGGATTCGTGCCTGCGAATGAGACCTGCATCATAAATATCTCCCTCGGTATAGCCCTTTTCTTTGAGATAATCAAAAAGACCGTTCCAACTGTCCGGAGCATATCCCAACCAGAAATATTTTACTACCTTGCCATCCAGTTCTCTTTTTTTAAAATAATTGACCGCCTCATCGGAAGTTTTAATGCTTTTAAAAAAATATGCGGCAGCTTCCTTGTTTATTGCATAAAGAAGCTCACGTTTTTCTTTTTTACGTTCAGCTTCGTCAGCATCATATGACTTGGTTTCGGGGAGCTGAATATTTGCACGCAAGGCAAGCTTTTTTATTGCTTCGTGAAACGAAAGATTGTCCGACTTCATGACAAATCCAATTACATCCCCACCTTCACCGCAACCAAAACATTTAAAAATTCCGCGCCTCGGCGACACCGAAAACGAAGGGGTTTTTTCGTTGTGAAAGGGGCAAAGACCAATGTATGAACTACCGGCTTTTTTTAGGGTTACTGTTTGAGAGATAACTTCAATTATGTCATTTTTTTCTGCAACTTCTTTAATAACATATTCCGGATACACAGCCACAGGTCTCACTCCTTTACTTTTTCATATTTTATAAAGATAATTCGACGTTTTACGCACAAACCCTTTTTGAAAATATACATTTCTATTCTTTGAAGAACAAACCCTCAAAAATCAACGGCATATTTGTGCATTAATACTTATTTTATTGGCATAAAAAGGTCATTGAAAAGATTTACACAATAATTATCCGTCATGCCGGCAATATAATCACAAACCACGACCGAGGGTTCCCAATCATCCAGCAAAAGTCTGTATTCATCCGGCAGTTTATGAATGTGGGTTGTAAAATAGTTGTAGAGCTTTTCAATTACCATGTAGGACTGCGAATCCCTCACAGACATCGCATTATACACATTTTCAAACATAAAACTTCTGAGAGCCATCATATTTTTATGTATTTGAGGACTCATGGTAATTTTACCCTCACGAAGACTGGTTAATACGATGTCACTTATGAGATTGTCAATGCGTTCGGAATTTGACGAACCCAGTGAATTTATAAGTTCTTGGGGAATGTCGGATGAACCTATAACCCCGGCTCTTATGGCATCATCAATATCATGATTTATATATGCAAAACGGTCAGAAAACTTTACAATCAGCCCTTCATCAGTTGAAGCAAGGTTTTCTCCCGTATGTGACACTATGCCGTCTCTTACTTCATAAGTAAGATTCATTCCCTCACCGTTTTTTTCCAGAATATCCACAACTCTCAAACTCTGTTCATAATGCTTAAACCCCTTGGGAGAAAGCTCGTCTAAAGCACGCTCGCCCGAATGTCCGAAAGGAGTATGCCCAAGGTCATGCCCGAGGGCTATTGCTTCAACCAGGTCTTCATTGAGACAAAGAGCCCTGGCAATTGTGCGGGCAATTTGCGATACTTCAAGAGTGTGTGTCAGTCTTGTTCTAAAATGGTCATTATCCAGAGAAATAAAAACCTGTGTTTTGTGTTTGAGACGTCTGAATGCTTTTGAATGAATAATCCTGTCTCTGTCGCGGGCAAATTCCGTACGAAGAATGCATTTATCTTCACACTTTTGCCTGCCTCGACTTTTGTCGGAAAAAGTAGCCCTGTCTGATAATATTTTGTGTTCAAGTTGTTCCCTTTGTTCTCTTATATTCACCAACAACACCTCTTATTTTGTAAGCTCTTCATAGATACGAAGTGCCGCAGTGTGTGCTCTTGAAATGGCAAATTCATCTTCCGATGCAGGTGCCGATGCACACACTCCCATGTGTCCCATGAGTTCAGACGAGGACGGACCAATGACGGTCATTCCGTTAACAAGCATACAGTCGTGAATTGCATTAACCGTCTTTTCCTGACCTCCATACTTGGAAGCACCGCAAGAAACAGCAATTCCGACTTTGCCAAGCAATGCTTTTTCTGCTCTCACCGAACGGGTTTTATCAAAAATACACTTTAATTGTGCACTCATTGAGCCAAAATACACAGGACTTGCAAAAATGATGGCATCGGACGATTTCATGTCATCAAAAAGTTCGGTGAGTTTTGAACCGAAGCATTCTTTTGAACATGGAGACGAACAGGAAACACAAAAAGGATGTTTGCAATCTGACACCACTTCCAGCGCATTATACATTTTTGTTTCAAAACCTTTTTGTTTTAAATCTTCAAAAATTGTGTTTATCAAAAATGCGCAGTTACCATTATTTTTGTGACTGCCGTTAACAGCTATTACTCTCATTTATTATGTACCTCTTTTCAAGATAAACTTATTTACATATTTATTATATACTACACAAAAAAGGGAAATCCTTTTTTTCAAAAAAATTTCCCTTTTCAGAGTTTTTAATTCAAATTCACAAAGCTGCTTTATTGATGATTTTATCCGCAGCAACAGTCATTGCGGTTTGGTTGTATGTTATCAAAATGACACTTTTCGGGCGGGAAAAATTCATCAACCGGGAAACTGAGACGGTCGAAAAGATCACAAGGATTGTTATCTGCCGACTGTACACAACCGTTATCGGGAATGCAGAAATCTATCACGGGAATGATGAGTTCTACACATCTTGTGAGACGTACAATGGTAAAAAGACCAATTGTTACATACACTTTTTTACAATCATCACAATCCACAATGATGTCGTCAAACACATTGCACACATCATCGGGAACAGAACTTACATCCATTTCACCGCAGCAACAGCACTGATCGCAGCTGTCAACAGTTTTTGCCGCAAGACAAATGGGGTCAACAACTTCTGTTTGTGTCAGCTTTTTGTTGATTGTTTTTTAAAATTTTCATGGCTTTTTCAAAGGTTTCTTCGGAAACAATTGCAAGTTCTTCTCTTCGGTGAATGTAGTTTTCGGATTTCGGAAGATTTCTTCTGGAACACTCCAAAAAATCAACTGTTTCACTTTTATTATTTATGAGCATACCACAATATATGGAGTTTGAAATTATTCGTGAAACGGTTTTGGCATGCCATTGTTTGTGATTTTTGGTAAAAATGTTTTTGGAATTAAGCCAAGATGCTATACGTCTGAAACCCATATTTTCTTCGGTATACAATCTGAAAATCTCTTTCACTGTTTGTGCTTCAAGCGGATTTTGAACAAGAGTATATGTATCTTTTTTATCATAACCATATATTACGGAAGGAGTTCTTCCTTTCCCGGCAGACACCTTTTTCCCAAACATTATTCTTTTGGAAAGATTGTAGGATTCTTCCTGAGCAATAGCTGCAAAAATGGTGAGAGCAAATTCCGATTCGCCGAGACTTGTCATGTTACACGACAAAAACCTCACATCTATTGAACATGATTTGAGTGTGCGGATACCCGTCAAAAAATCCAGGGTATTTCGTGCAAAACGGCTAATGTCTTTTACAACAAGCATATCAAACATTTTCTTTTTTCCGTCGGAGAGCATATTCAAAAATTCTGTTCTGTTTTTAAGTGCTTTACCGCTAATTCCCCTGTCTGCGTATATTTTCACAAGATCATAACCTTGCTTTTTTGCATATTCTTCAAAAAAGGCTCTTTGGTTCTCCAGTGACGAAAGCTGTTCGTCACTTCCTGTGGATACACGGCAATATGCTGCGATTTTCATGGTGACCTCCTAAAATGATTTTCAAATTGGAATTTATCGGGCTGTTTGAAAAATAATAATGAAAATCAACCACGGGGCATTTCCCGAAAACACATACGAACTTTCGTATGAGAATTTCGAAAATTTGATGTCCCACACGAACCGCTCCGCACCGCATCAACCAGATGCGTGCTCGCTAATTTGGGCTATTTAAGGAAACTGATTTACGCCAAAATTTTCAGCGTGACATCAAATTTTCGAAACCGTTCGTATGACTGTTTTCTGAAAATGTCCCGCGGTCGATTTTGCCGAGTTTGTGCGACTTTCAAACATTCTAGTGAGGCACAAATGTGAAGTTTTGAAATTATTTATAATCTTAATCACATTAACACCAAGGCGTCTTCCGCCTATGTTTTATTCGGCAGCAAATCCTGTTTTTCAAGCATAAAAACAATGCCTCTTCATTGTTTTTGCTTG
>JAFQHQ010000201.1 GCA_017397885.1 Clostridia bacterium
AATTTAATATTTGATTACAATGGGCAACGGATAAGTCTTTATTTGCAATCAGTTGTTTTCCCATAGCTTCTATGGTCTCCAGTGATGGCATCGGCATGGTGTTAACTTCGGTCGAGTTAACCTGTGTTGAACCATTCAAGATGCGGTAATAAATATCGTATAATGTAGAATTGAATATGACATACAATCCATATACAATACATTCGGACATTTCTTGCATTCCGTCAATGAAGTTTACTTTGTTCTGTGAACTGATAAACGGGAAATCGGGCAGGTATTTTTTCAAATAGATGCCGCACTGCAAACGTCGTGGTTCTTCTTTGGCTGTAAAGCGTTTGATGAAAAGGTAGTTCTTGTTTTCCTGCATCAATGCGCTTCGGCTTTTTTGGATATATTCATGCTCTTTCCCTTGAGGAAAACGTACTCTGCCATCTTTGATGTGCTGGCTATATATCAGTGGAATGGTATTTTCCCTTTGTTCATCGCATAACAAATCACGGCTGCGGAAGTCAACGACAAGTCCGGTTTTCATTTTTAAACCGTGGTCAGCCAAGGTATATCCAAAGCGGTTCAATTTATCCAAAACGTCAATTTCCTCTTCTGCTGTAATCAGGTGTACATATTTCTTTTCACCGGACACCACAACCGAATAAGGCACATCCATTTGACGGATTTGTTGGAAATCACGGTTTGTCTTTGTTGATGAAATGGTAATTCGTTCCGGCTTGGTGTGTGTTTTCTTAAAGCGCATAATGATGGTTTCCTGCAACACTTCTTCTTTGTCGAAAACTTTGTCTCTGCTGCCGAAAAGATGTATGTGTGTCAGGACACTATGCTTGAATATATAAGTACGGAAGTTTTTGAAATAAGCTCCAGAAGTCCATGAACGTGGTGTAATGTATACCATTTCAGCTTCTTCTTGCAAATTGTGTATTCCCATGGCTGCAAAAAGGAAGTACAGATTGGGTGCTCCGTGACATACCTCGGGCATAGCCAATGCTTCAGGAGCGTCTTTCCCAATTTTCTTGTATGGTGGATTTCCAATGATAAGGTCGTATTTCGGTTTCTCCGAATCTTTGAATAAAGCATAGTTGAAATCATCGCATTGTGATACGATGTAATTTTCAGTCAAAATGTCAAAACGTACGTTGCATCGACTCCTTTCTGCTGCCAGATGCAGATTTTCTTTCAATAAGGATTGAATATGAGGGTCTGTTTCATAACACGTTAAATGTATGAGGGTATCTTCATTCATACATTGGCTACAACGTTCTATTAGAGCGACGGACAATATGCCCGAACCTGCCCCGGCATCCAAGATGCGAATTTTATGTTTTTGCAAGGGTAGATTGAACAGAGAAGCCATATAACGGGCAGTTTCTTTGCTTGTAAAAAACTGTCCGTATTCTTTTCTCTGGGCTTTAGGCATCTGTTGGATGAAGTTGTCCGTTCGTTCGCAAACTGTATTCAGCATCTGTTCTTTATTCTATATTTTAAAATACAAAATTAAACTAAATGCTTCATAGTGCAAAGAAAATACCCTGTTTTAATAATCATTTTATTATTCACACAAACTTTTCCAACATATCATTAGTTCCACAATCGTTTCCCCAAGGTGATGAGAGGAATGAACGCCCACCAGTTCGGCAAGACATTGACGCTCATCGGTGCGGAGCGAGTGCATATGGTGCAGGGGAATGTGTATCGAGTGGTGGAGGTGTGATGAAACCAGGCTGAAGGCAGAAAGGAAGCTGCCTTCAGCGCAAACCCACTGATAGTCAAAGAGTCTGAAAGCTGAAGGCAAGATTTGCACAAACAATGTAGTAGGCGTTACACCTCATCGGGAATTTCCTCGGGACGAAGCTGACGTTTTTGCAAAATG
>JAFQHQ010000202.1 GCA_017397885.1 Clostridia bacterium
TGAGTTTAACACAAGGACGAAAGGCTCCCTTGTGTAAAGGGAGCTGTCACGAAGTGACTGAGGGATTGTTAAATAATAAACTCTCAAACAATCACAAATACTGCAATTGAGGCAGTTTGTTACAATCCCTCCACCGCTTAGGCGGTCCCCCTCCCTTTACACAAGGGAGGCTCTCGCTCCGGTGTCAATTCCATCTTCAAACTCCCCTACAAACTCCAATTTGAAAACACATAAATTTTTGCATTGCAAAAACTTCATCTTGTCATATGTGACTGACATATGACAATCTTACCACACTTTTGCAGAAATTACAATATAATTTGCCAAAATTCCTATTTACAATTGCATTATTTGCAAATATAATAGAGGTAAAGTGAGGGATAAATATGAATAAATTACGTGAAAAAATAGAAAACAAAGAAAAAATCCTCGGTACACTGGTGAGCCTCACCGACCCGTGTCTTTGCGAAATCATGGGCAATCTTGGTTATGACTGTGTGTGGATAGACACCGAGCATACATATATGAGTGCAAAAGAGGTTTTGTGTCACTTAAACGGTGCAAGGTCTGCCGGCATTCCTGCGGTTGTGAGGCTTCCGCAAAACGAACTGACAGAGACCAAAAGGGTTTTGGAGATGGGACCCGACGGCATTATTTTCCCAATGGTTAAATCTGCAAAAGAGCTCAAAGCATTAATCGAATCAACCCTCTATCCGCCACACGGCACCCGCGGCTTTGGACCCCTTCGTGCCATTGGATACGGTTCGCTAGATGCAAAGGAATATGTTACAAAGCAAAGCTTTGATTTGTGCCGCTTTGTTCAGATTGAGCATATCGACATGATTGAAGAGCTTGAAGAAATCGTAAAAATACCCTACATTGACGGCTTTATTTTCGGGCCTAATGATTTGTCGGGATCACTTGGAGAATTTTTAAATGTGTTTGGCGAAACAACCCTTTCAAAAATCAAACAGGCAATAGAAATTCTCCGCAAACACGGAAAATACATCGGACTTGCAGGAGGAATGTCGCAATCTGATATCAGAGAGTGGTCAAAGCTTGACCTTGACATGATTTTTGCAGGAGCAGACTGGTGCTTTGTGTACAGTGCCGGGAAAGAAACTCTTAATAATCTCAAAAATCACTTTTAAAAGCACACAAATTTATATTAACCCAATAAGGATGTGAACAAATTGTCATACATAACCATAAAAAGAAACGGATATAACGTTAATATTGAAAAACCCACCCTCTATGTGGACAACGAAGCAAGAAAACGTAGCGGTCACATGACTCACGCACTGGCAGAGTTTAAACCCGGTTGCTTCATCGACTTTAACTCAAACTGCTCAATTCACCGTTGGGGAGGTCATTCCCCCTACGGATGGGTGGAATATCGCATATCAAGAGACAATGGCAAAACCTATTCAGAGCCAAAAATCCTTGATTATTCCATGGAAAGCCTTTATGACGGAATGTTTGTTATTTCCGTCGAAAAAGCGGTGGCTTGCTCCGACGGAAGCATTGTTGCTTTCTGCCTTAAAAACGATGCGACTCAGCCCACAGCCTGCGAACCCTGGGATACTCCCATGTGGATTAAAAGCACAGACGAGGGAAAAACCTGGTCCGAAGCAAAGGAAATGTGTGAATACAAGGGAAGAACCTATGATGCAGTGTATCACGAGGGTTCAATCTATGTGCTTCATCACTGCAATCCCAATCACACCGGCACAACCGAAGAACACATTTACAGAATTTTTAAAAGCGACGACAACGGCGAAAGCTTTTATGAGCTTTGCCAAGTTCCAATAGATCCCATCGGCAGAAACTACGGTGCAATGATTTTTGACCCCGAGGGCAATCTCCACGTTTATGCTCACAATGACAATGCCTTAGAGCATCTTGACCACGCGAAAAGCTCGGACAACGGAAAAACATGGACTGTTGAAAAGCCCCTATATCTTGCAAGAGGACTTCGAAACCATCAGATAGCCTACATTGACGGAGTGTACATCTTCCACGGCAGAACCGAAGACTACGAAGGCCTTATTATGTACACCTCAATCGACGCTGAAAACTGGGACGAGGGAACAATGATTGACTGCGACAAAGGAGCTTCGGCATATTATTCAAATAACCTTAACCTCAAAGATGAAAACGGTAATTTTCTCCTTGTTCAGTTCTCGAGAAGATATGAGGGTATGAAGGTGAATGTTAATCATATGACACTCAGAATAGAAAAATAGTTGAGGTGAAATATAATTATGGCAAAATATTCAATGGGAATAGATTTTGGAACTTTGTCAGGAAGAGCAGTAATTGCCGACATTGAAACCGGAAAAGAAATAGCAACTTCTGTTTGCGAATATGCTCACGGCATAATGTCGGAAGAAATCCCCTGTGGAAAGAAGCTTCCGAAAGACTATGCCCTGCAACATCCAAAGGATTATCTTGATGTTCTTTATTTCATAACAAAAGACTGCATAAAAAAAGCCGATATCGACTCAAATGACATCATCGGCGTTGGTGTTGATTTTACGGCGGCAACACTTCTCCCCGTAACAGAAGACGGCACACCACTTTGTTTTATGGATGAATACAAAGAAAATCCTCATGCCTATGTTAAGCTATGGAAACACCATGCGGCTCAAAAAGAGGCAGACGAAATAAACGCACTTGCAAAAGCCGAGGGCGAAGAGTGGCTCGGTCAATACGGCGGAATAATTTCGAGCGAATGGCAGTTCCCCAAAATCCTTGAAATCCTGAGGGAAGACGAAAATCTCTACAACCACACTGCACGTTTTACGGAAGCAGGCGACTGGATTGTGCGTGTTCTCACAGGCGCTGCATGTCAGTCGGTTTGCACCACGGGTTTTAAGGGTATGTGGAATGAAAAATCAGGCTACCCGAGCAAGGAATTTTTTAAAAAGCTCGACCCAAGGCTTGAAAACATTGTCGGCACAAAAATATCTGCCGACATTAACCTTTTGTCCCAAACTGCAGGCTACATAACAAAGGAAGCATCCGAAAAAACAGGAATCCCCGAGGGAACTCCCGTTGCCCCTGCCATCATCGATGCCCATGCGGCAATTCCTGCACTCGGCATCACAAAGCCCGGTGAGCTTCTTATGATAATCGGCACATCAACCTGCCACATTCTCCTTGGCGACAAGGCGATTAACATCCCCGGGATCTCAGGCTATGTAAAGGACGGAATCATTGACGGTCTCTATGCCTACGAAGCAGGTCAGGCAAGCGTTGGCGACAGCTTTGAATGGTTTGTGTCAAACTGCATACCCCAAAGCTATACCCTCGAAGCAGAAGAGAAAAATGTGAACATCCACACTCTCCTGCGTCAAAAAGCAAAGCTCCTGCCCCCCGGTTCAAACGGACTCATTGCCCTTGACTGGTTTAACGGCAACCGCACACCCTATGTCAACGGCAGCTTAAAAGGAATGATTTCGGGGCTGAATCTCGGCACAAAGCCCGAAGAAATTTACCGTGCTCTCATTGAAGCCACAGCCTACGGCACAAGAAGAATCATTGAGATTTATGAAGAAAACGGAATTGTCATAAAAAGGCTCTATGCCACAGGTGGCATTGCCGAAAAAGACGAAATGCTTATGCAAATCTATGCCGATGTGACGGGAAAGGAAATCTTTTTGTCGGATACTGCCTTTGGCTGCGCTTACGGCAGTGCAGTGCTTGGATCGGTGAACCAAAACGGCTATGCCACAATTTTTGAAGCGGCAGAAAAAATGAAGAAAATAAAAGATTTTTCATACAAGCCAAACTCTGAAAACAAAAAGGCGTATGACAAAGTTTATGCCGAATACAAAGAGCTTTCGGAATATTTTGCGAGAAAATAAAAAATTAGGCTGTGTCTGCACCCGTGTCGCGAGCACAGTATCATTAACATCGCATCGCGCGAACTAAATTAAGCGTAAATTCCTATACAGAGTAAAAATGCATCGCACTTATGCAAAAAAGCGGTGCAATGCATTTTTATTTGTGAAATATTATTTTTTAAGTATCCACACCTGCATTTCGGTCGTACCTCTGTTTGCGAAGGCAAAATACGGAATGAGCTTCAACGGAATTTCTTCAAAGCAATCTTCGGCAGGATAATAGAGCTTGTCACTTGCAACATCACGATACCCCACAGTTTTTATAGAAGGCACCATAAAATCACACTCTCCGAGTTCAAATTCACCGTGTATATCCAAAGATACATTTTTCATATCTTCACCATTGTCTACTCCTTCTATGCAGTATACAATCGGTCCACGCATGAGTGCAACTCTTCCGGCATTATCATGAACTCTTCTGTTTGACATAACAACCTCTATGGGCATATCCATTTTAAAAATGATTTTTGCATTGCCTGAGGTTCGGATTATTGCATATCCGTTTCTGCAAACATACTCAGCATTAAGCGTAAAGCTTTTGCACCAACCGGGAATTCTGAGTGCAAGATATTCTTTATCACCGCTATATTCAATAACAACCTCACCGCCTGAAGGGTAGTTTGTTTGCTGAGAAATTTTAATGCCATCAAACTCTGCATCAGACGACATATATTGCTGAACGTACAATGTATCATTGCCAAGTGTGTATACAAAGTTTGAAACAGACGGGATAAACCTGACAATATTCGGCGGACAGCACGAGCAGTCAAACACTTCCACACGTTCGGTAATCGGATGTTTTTCTTTCTCGGTGGTGGAGGTGTTAACATTATTGAAATCAGGGTCAATTTCCAATGGGTTTTCGTAGAAAAAGGATTTTCCGTCCATGGAAACGCCCGACAAAAATCCGTTATAAATTACCCTTTCAACAGCATCAGCATATTTTGAATTTTCGTCAAGTTCCTGCATACGGCCCGCAAAAAGGGCAAGTGAAAGTGCCGCACAGGTTTCTGCATAAGCACTGCGGTTAGGAAGATGATAGTCCACGGTAAATGTTTCTCCGATGCGTGTTGAACCAATACCGCCTGTTATATACATTCTTTTGTTCACAATATTGTCAAACACTCGCTCGCAGGCATTAAAAAGCTCCGAATCATCATATAGCGATGCAATGTCTGCCGCGGCGGACATAAGATACATAGCACGTACACAGTGACCTTCGGCAGTTGCCCTCTTGCGCAAAGGCATTTCATCCTGATTGTAGCTGTTTTCAGAAAAGCTGTAGAGTCCTTCGGAAGGATTGGCTATGCCGTGCATATCCACAAAATACTTTGCAAGCTCAAGGTATCTTTTTTCTTTCGTAAGCTTGTACAGTCTTACAAGTGCAAGTTCAATTTCGGGATGTCCCGGAGTTACAAACCCTGCCGACTTTTCGATTTTAAAAACCTTTTCCACATAATCGGCAAACTTACACATCTGCTTTAAAAGCTTGTCTTTGCCGGTAGTTTCATAGTAAGCAACAGATGCTTCAATAAGATGACCCAAGCAATACAGCTCATGATCTGATCGGTGGCAAAAACGTTCATCTTGTCTTGTTACAAGAAAATGACTGTTGAAATAACCGTTTTCATCGCTGTTTTTTTCAATCAGGTCAACGCATTCATCGATTATTTTTTCAAGGTGTTCATCTCTGCCGTATATATGCATTGAACAGGCTGCACCCTCAATCCATTTTGCAACATCCGAATCCCAGAAAATGTGGGGCTGATTGGGGGCACCGTCTTTCCATAGACATTTTAATGCATCAAACCGACCGGTTTCCAGAAAACGATTATACACCGAATCTATGGTTACATTTTTTACCATATTTTGTTTTTCGTGCCAAAATCCGCTCGTGACTCTGACGTTTCCAAAATCAATATTTTTCATTTCAAAACTCCTTATGCGTCAGATATTGACTTTATTTTACAGATTTATTATAATAACTGAAAAGCATAATTTCAATACCCATTTTTTGCAAGAAAGTGAGAAAATCCGACATGATTAATCTTGATGACGGAAAATATTTTGAAAGCAGTACCATTGGCGAATTCCAGTCTGTGTCAGAATGGATTCACCCCGACATAACCGTAACAACCCACGAAATCATATATGTTATAAACGGTGAAGTGCACATTGCAGAAGAAGACGAAGAATACTCACTCTATCCCAACGAGCTTATCGTTCTCGATCCGAACAAAAGACACTTCGGGTTTAAGACAAGTCAAACCCACACTTCTTTTTATTGGTTCCATTTTTATACAAACATCGATATACCATGCAAATTGTGTAAATCGGATGATTATTATGACATTAAGTATCTATTAAAACGTCTCCTTCACATTTCAAATACACCAACCTATACCCAAAATGCAAAAGATTCGGCAGGTCTTATGATTTTGGAAGAATTAATATCTCTAACAGCATCAAAAGTTCTGTCAGACCGTGCATTAATAAGCAGTATTTCAGAATATGTAAGACTTAACATAAAAAATAAAATTACGGTGGAAAGTATTGCCCATCATTTTGGTTACAACCCCGACTACATCGGGAAGCTTTTTAAAGAATATTTTAATACGGGACTAAAAAAATATATCAATTCCGAGAGAATTAAACTTGCAAAAGATATGCTTTTCACAAGTAATATGACAGTGAAACAGATAAGCTCCCATCTTGGATTTTCAACAGAAAATAATTTCATAAAATTTTTTGTATATCACGAACATATAAGCCCATCAAAGTTCCGTAACAAAAGTGCTAACACGCACATTAACAACAAATGAACGATAACCGATTCAATTTGGAAACATTATACAAAACAAAAAAGGAAGGAATATATAAATGAAAATTCAAAGAAAAAACTATACAGTAAAATTAGGTGAGCCTTCTGTCTATGTGGATAACGAAAGCAGAGGCAGAAGCGGACATATGTCTCACGCAATGGCAGAGTTTAAAAAAGGTGCGTTTATAGACTTTAACTCAAATTGTTCTGCCAAAAGATACGGCGGACATTTCCCCTATGGCTGGGTGGAATACAGAATTTCAAAAGACTGTGGCAAAACTTTCTCTGATATCAGAACGCTTGATTATTCATACAAAAGCTTCCTTGACGGAATAAACACAATATCTGTTGAAAAAGCCGTAGCCTGCGACGACGGTACAATTGTGGCTTTTTGTCTCAGAAACGATGCTATGAAACCCGAATTTTGCGAGCCTTGGGCAACCCCGACTCTCATCAGAAGCTGTGACTTTGGAAAAAGTTGGAGTGAGCCTGAGCAGTATTCATCATATCCCGGCAGAACCTATGATGCTATATATCGAAACGGTGTTATCTATGCACTTCATTTTTGCAATCCAAACTTCCTTGGCACAACAGATGAACACAAATACAGAATTTACGAAAGCACAGACAACGGCAAAACTTTTTCCGAGCTTTGCATAGTTCCCATTGACGGAACCGGCAGAGGCTACGGAAGTATGCTCTTTGATGATGAGGGCACACTTCACGTGTATGCATACAACAGCAACGATGAGAATAATATGGACCATGCAATAAGCCGTGACGGAGGTAAAAGTTGGGAAGTTCTTGCCCCTTCATATCTTAAAGAGGGAATCCGAAATCCGCAGACGGCAATTCTTGACGGAATTTTTATTTTACACGGAAGAACCGGCGACAGAAAAGGATTTGTTATTTACACCTCCGAAAACGGAAGTGAATGGGACGAAGGTTATTTTGTGGAACACAAAAACTACATTGCCGGAGCATACTATTCCAATAACCTGAACCTTGAGGATGAAAACGGAAAGTTTCTTCTCGTTCAGTATTCAAGTCCATACACAAAAGAGAAAGACCCATACTATATAGCAACGGTAAATGTGAAGCATATGAGAGTGGAAGTTGAAAGGAAATAGTTTGAA
>JAFQHQ010000203.1 GCA_017397885.1 Clostridia bacterium
AAGGACCTCAAACGGATGAATTTTTGAGTAGCTTTTGGTGCGAAGGACGCAGGAAGGCTACTCGCCTTTCAAGGACGACAAGCCAAAAGATACCGAAAATTCACCGTTTGAGGCGTCTTCAGTGTTGGTTGTTAAGGCTATGTTTAATTAACAGTTGATTTTTCGCAGGTGTTGTGTTATATTAATTGTCAGAAGTATATTGTAATTTAATTGACTTTTTTTGTTGTATAATGCCGTGATTTTTTAATAAAATTGACATTCGGGTAAAAAATTATGCGTAACGAACTTATAAAACCCTCTCTTCCGAATTCTTCTGTACACATAAGCGGAAGTGCAAGACCTGCAAAAGCTGACGCCGTTTGCGATGTTCATTTGCATTCGGAATTTGAGATTCTCAAAGTCCATGAAGGGCAGACCGAGTTTTATATTAACAGCAATTAACGAAAAGCTTTCCGCTATTCTTCAGAATATTCTGGACGAAAATAAAGAGCGTGTCCCTGCCTATGACACTTTCATCAAATCCTACATATTTAATATCCTTGGTATTTTATACCGTGAGAACATAATAAAAAATCCCGACTCTCTCATAGACACAAAAATAATAAAGATTATGCCCGTTCTGGAATATATAGACAAGCACTACAGCGAAGCACTCACCCTTCCCGAATTGAGCAAAATATTAAATATCAATGAGTATTATTTTTGCAGACTGTTCAAAAAGATGGTAAACACATCATTTGTTCAGTATCTTAATTTTGTGAGAGTGTGCAAGGCAGAAAAAATGCTCCTGTCCACAGACAAGAGCATTTCGGAAATTTCATACGAAACAGGGTTTTCTTCGGTTTCCTATTTTAATCGTACTTTTAAAAAATATAAGTTGTCAACTCCCGGTAACTACCGCAAAATCAAGTATGAGTCGGGAGTTTGAGATGTTAAATCGAATTTTTGAAAACGTCAATTCTCTTTATGAGATATCTTCCAACCGAGTGTATAAATCTTAATGCATCCGGCAAAAGCTCATTGGGGAGATGGTCCGAGCAAGGATATGTTTCATATGTAAACACTCCGTCATAGTTTATGTCTGCAAGGGCTTTACATATGCTTTCCCAGTCCATTTTGCCAAGGAATGGAACGGTGTGGTCATCGTTTAAATAATTGTTGTCGTGAATGTGGAGAGCTTTTAATCTTTGATGACCAAGGGCATAGATCATTTCTGCCGCATCCTCACCAACAACGCCGCAATGCCCCACGTCAAGGCAGGCAGTTACCCATGGTGAATCTATAAGGTCTACCATTTTAACAAATTTTTCGGGAGAATTGCACACATCCGTCAGTTTGACATTTCGGTGCTTATCGTGCTTGAACATATTCTCCGTGGCAATCCTTATGCCGAATTTTTCGGCATAAGGGATGAGTTTTTCGTAAAACTCTTTGTTCACTGCATATTCGTCAACCGATTTTGGCATATTTTTGTGCACAGGATGAACAACAATTATATCTGCACCGAGAAGTGCGGCACATTCCATGCTTCTTACAACCTCACCAAAACGAACTTTGTTAAAGTCATCCTTTCCCCAGTCAACACACGGAAACGGTGCGTGTGCCTGATTGCAGGTTATGCCAAGAGCTTCTCCTTTTTTTCTCAAAGCCTTGCAATACTCTTTGTATCCGTCTTTAAAAAACTCCGACTGCACATCAAAAAAACTTGCGTCATAACAGTCAAAGCCGATTTCTGCAAACATTTCAACGGCTTTTTCAAAGCCTACAACCTTTGCGGTATCGTTTGAATTTATTGAAAGCTTCATTTTCTGCCTCCTATGTATTGGTTTTTATGGCTTCATTATATCACCGGCAAATGTAAAAATCAATGTCAATTGGTTAAATTTTGGTATGGAATACCGCGCTATGGGAATTAAGAATTCCGCCGGTAAGTATTTTGACACTTCAAGCTACAGCAACATATTCTGTGAAAAACTGTCCGATAAACCCCAATTAAATATGTTAATCATTAACCTTTTGCGATTCCCGATAAGACATCGGAGTTTCACAAAAGGTTTTTTTGAAATAAAAATTAAAAAATGAAGGATCATGATAGCCGCACTGTGCGGCTATTGTTTTTATGGGCAGGTTTGTTTCTGCAAGAAGCTTTTTGGCATAGTCCATACGAAGTTTTATGAGATATGCAACGGGGGAGATGCCGAAATTTTTTTTGAATCTTCGTATCAGATAGTTTTTGTTTAGGTGAGCAACCGATGCAAGAGTATCAAGGCTTATTTCCTCCATATAGTGCTCTTTGATATAAAAACACACCTCGTCAATGGAGTCGGTTGGCTTTTTCATGGCAGGGCGTGAACTAAAAAGTGCATCGGCAACCGCAAGATGCAAAAGCTCGTTTACTAAAACCGGGGTTTTCTCATTTTCGTTTATATCAAGTTCATTTATCGACAAAAGTTCTTTGAATATACGTTCATAGTCGCTAAAATGAGAAGGCTTAAAAACATCGGGCAAAATACCCCATATTTTCGAGTCATAAATCTCCTGCATTTTTGTTGCAGTGTTTCTTGTGTAGTGCGACAGATGTCGGTTCGAAAAATCAAGGGTGAGCATATAGCAATCATAAACTCCCTTTGTTCGCACCTTTTGTCCCGGTGTACGCACAACAAAGCACCCTTTTTCAATTTTATATTCCCTGCCGTCAAGCTCCATTATACGGTCGCATCCAACAGAAAAGTCCATTTCATAATCCATAACCGTTCTTGTGGCTGCAGGGGTGATGGTGTCGGTTTTAAAATGCATGCACTGAAGTATTCGGGGGTTGTATATTAATCCCATAAATTCACCTTCTTGTGGTTTGTGATATAAACAGTGTACCATAAAACACAAAAAAGTCAATATAATTATATAAATGGTGTAGATAATATATTTAAAATGAAAATTGTATGTGATAAAATCAAATTAGATTTTGTAATGAGGAACATTTCAAATTGGAGTTTATCGAGATGTTTAACACAAGGGCGAAAGGCTCCCCTGCCTAAGGGGAGCTGGCAGTGAGCGTAGCGAAACTGACTGAGGGGTATTGCTGAAAGCGTTGATACTTCTGCGTTTCGTACCCCTCCGTCTTTGCCTAACGGCAAATCCACC
>JAFQHQ010000204.1 GCA_017397885.1 Clostridia bacterium
AAGGACCTCAAACGGATGAATTTTTGAGTAGCTTTTGGTGCGAAGGACGCAGGAAGGCTACTCGCCTTTCAAGGACGACAAGCCAAAAGATACCGAAAATTCACCGTTTGAGGCGTCTTCAGTGTTGGTTGTTAAGGCTATCCTCATAATAGCACATTGTTTTTTTAGTGTAAATTCAAAAACGGTCAAAATAATGTTTGATTTTGGACATTGTTCAGATAAAAATTGTTTTTCACCTCCGATTATTCAAATAACCGTTAAAAACAACTCTGAACTTTATTCCTTTTGATATCCCGCACAAAACACAGGAAGCGATGGAATTATTTGGCTATAATGTATTGGTGGTTGGGACTACCTATAAAATATCAATATGCTCACCGTTTAACGCCTTGTTCATGCTTCTGACTGCACAAAACTTGCCGCACATAGAACAGCTTTCCTCAATTTCGGGTTTTCTGTCATCTCTGATTTTCTTTGCAGTTTCAGGATCTATGGAGCATTCCCACTGCTTTTCCCAGTCAAAGTTTCTTCTGGCATCTGCCATTTTGTCGTCAATATCCCTTGCGTGAGGAATCTTTTTTGCAATGTCAGCCGCATGTGCCGCAATTTTTGAGGCTATAATGCCTTGTTTTACATCATCTACGTTTGGAAGAGCCAAATGTTCGGCAGGAGTCACCTAGCAAAGGAACGCCGCACCGGCTGAGGCTGCAACCGCTCCGCCGATTGCAGAAGTTATATGGTCATAGCCGGGAGCAATGTCTGTTACAATGGGCCCCAGCACATAGAACGGTGCGCCCATACAGATTGTCTGCTGAAGCTTCATGTTTGCTTCAATCTGATCTAAAGGCATGTGACCCGGGCCTTCCACCATAACCTGAACATCCTTTTCCCATGCACGTTTTGTAAGCTCGCCAAGTCTCACGAGCTCTTCTATCTGACAAACATCACTTGCATCTGCCAGACATCCGGGACGGCAGGCATCTCCGAGGGAAATGGTGACATCATATTCACGGCAGATGTCGAGTATTTCATCGTAATATTCATAAAACGGATTTTCTTCACCTGTCATGCTCATCCAGGCAAACACCAAAGAACCGCCGCGGGATACGATATTCATTTTTCTCTTGTGGTTTTTTATTTGTTCTATGGTCTTTCTTGTGATACCGCAGTGGATGGTTACAAAGTCAACCCCATCCTCGGCATGAAGTCTTATAACATCAATGAAATCCTTTGCGGTGAGCGTGTCCAGATCTCTTTGATAGTGAATTACGCTGTCATATACGGGAACAGTTCCTATCATAGCAGGACACTCACTTGTCAGCTTTCGTCTGAAAGGCTGAGTGTTACCGTGAGAAGATAAGTCCATAATTGCTTCTGCTCCCATATTTACTGCCGCCATAACCTTTTCCATTTCAATGTTATAATCTTTGCAGTCTTTGGACACTCCGAGATTCACATTAATTTTTGTGCGAAGCATTGAGCCTACACCGTTTGGATCTATACAAGTATGTAATTTATTTGCACAAATTGCAACCTGACCTTTGGCAACAAGCTCTCTTATTTCTTCCGGTGTTTTATGTTCCTTTTCTGCCACTGCTTTCATTTCAGGGGTTATGATACCTCTTTTTGCGGCATCCATTTGTGTCGTATAATTTCTCATTCTATCAGTTCCTTTCAACCAATGTCGTCAACTCAACGCTCAATATCTTTCTTTTGTCATGTTGAGCGAAGCCGTAGGAAAAGTCGAAATATCTAAAAATAAGATCCTTCGATTACGCTATCGCTTCACTCAGGATGACATTGCCCTTCGTTCGGGTATTTTTCTTTGATAAAATCCGATGTAAGATTAGCCTTAACAACCAACACTGAAGACGCCTCAAACGGTGAATTTTCGGTATCTTTTGGCTTGTCGTCCTTGAAAGGCGAGTAGCCTTCCTGCGTCCTTCGCACCAAAAGCTACTCAAAAATTCATCCGTTTGAGGTCCT
>JAFQHQ010000205.1 GCA_017397885.1 Clostridia bacterium
AGCGAAACTGACTGAGGGGTATTATTGAAACCATTGATATTCCTGCGTTTCGTACCCCTCCGTCTTTGCCTTACGGCAAATCCACCTCCCCTTAGGCAGGGGCGGCTTTCGCTTCAGCCTCGTTTGCTGTCAGCTCGATAATTTTCAATTTGAATTTTTCAATCCTTTAAACAATATTTTTGCACTTACGGCTATTGCACCGATGATTTCTTCATTTGACATATTTATTGGTTCTCCGTTTCCCAAATACTTTTCAAACATACTCATGAGCGGTGATGCGGCAATTTTTCTAAAACCGGGGCTTAATGACAAAAATTCATCTGAAATGCTTTCTGCATATTTTGACAATCTGCTTTTGGGAACTTCATCTCTCAAGGCACCCGTTTTGTTCAAAATTGCATCAATACCGTGAATACCGTTTTCCGACTCAAAAAAATGCATGTTTTCATCGGGAATTATTCGTTTCCCCAATGCACTGACATAATCGTCATTTGCGCAAATTCCATGCATTTTCAAACGTCGCTTATCAAAATCCGGTCCAAGATTTTTTTCAAAGCTTTTTACCGCCTCCGGTGAAAAACCCTGCCCGTTAAAGCTGTAGCATTCGTCCACATATGGTGAATGTAGAGTGATAAACTGCGCTTTGTTTCCGCCCTTGGAATGTCCCGAAACGATTATCTTTTTTGGAGATGACACAAATGACAAAACGCAGTTAAACCAATTGAAAGCTTCTGCCTGAGACCTTGTGGCATAGTCCGTTTTTGATGTTTCAAACTTTGAGCTTGCCATGCTTTCATAGGTTATATATGTATTTTCCGATTCATATCCTGTCAGTCCTTCGCCGTTATCTGCCCATTCGCCGTCTCCGGTACCTTTGAAAACAAAGGAAAGCTCACCGAACCGGGTTTCAAACACACATGCCGTCATTCCGCTTGGCAGATATGCAAGGATTTGTAATTTTGAATTTGCCGCATAACCCATGCGTTCAATTGCGCTTTTCAGTTGTTTAAGCTGTTTTATTTCTCTTTTGCTCCATTTATCACGGTTTGCTTTTCGGTTTTCTTCAAGTCTTTCACACAAAACCGAAAGAGTTTCACCGTTTTTTGCAATTACCTTTTTCGAAAGATACAGATATGTAATGTATATTGCCTGAATATTGGCTTTGAGTTTTGTTTCATTGCTTATACTGTTCATAGACTGCCTCCAATAATACAGTATATGCAAATTATTGCGGGTATTGATTTTTTCTTTTAGATATTATATAATTGATTTATTAATAATTAAAGAGGTGCGACATGTTTGAAAGAAAATCATTTGCAAATCACTACGAGGGTGCAATGGAACCCTTCAAAATAATCGGAAATGTATATTATGTAGGCACGTTTCCTGCTTCATCCCATCTCATCGACACCGGTGACGGTCTCATTCTCATAGACACCGGCTATGCCGATACGCTCTTTTTGCTCATAAATTCAATTTACAAGCTGGGCTTTAATCCCTATGATATAAAATATATCATTCACACCCACTGGCATGGTGACCACACCGAAGCAACGGCACCGCTTGTGCATCTCACCGGGGCAAAAACCTTCATCGGCAAAAAGGATGCCGAAAAACTCAAAAGATATTTCGAAGCAGATGTTTTGCTTGAAGAGGGTGATGTTGTTGAACTTGGGAACACCAAAATAGAGGTTGTGGAAACCCCGGGACACACCGAGGGCACAATTTCGCTCTTTTTCGAAACCGAAGAAAACGGCAAAGTCTACAAAGTCGGCACCTTTGGCGGCGCAGGGGCAAACACTCTTGCAAAAGGAAAATTTGACTATGATAATTGCAGAGAAGATTACAGAAAATCCCTTTGCAAGCTCAGAGAGAAAAAGGTTGATGTGTTCTTGGGAAACCATGTGTGGAACAACGATACCGAAACAAAAGGTAAAATCCTTCTTGCAGGCGGCGAAAACAAATTTATTGACAGCAAAATCTGGTTTGATTTTCTTGATTTTTGCGAAAAACGCCTTGATGAGGTAATCAAAAAAGATTGATTATAAAAAACATAACCCGGGTGGATTCGATTATCTTCCCGGGTTTTCTTTTAAATATTAAATATATACTGTATTTTTTAATATCTACGTTTTTAATGTAACAACCAAAAATATTTTATAGTCTCATGACAGTGCCAAAAGCATATGAATATATAATAATTATGTCATCCATGCCACAAGCGTTTTCTGCAATTCCTTGCGTGAACTCACACCGAGGGTTTTGCACATGTTTTTGATTCTGTAATTCAATGTATTTTCGCTTATAAAATGTTTTTCTGCAAAATCCTTTGTTTCTTTTCCCTTTATCAACAGTTCAATGTATTCACGGTCTATTACATCACTTCTGCATAGCAGGTTTTCAATTCGTGTTATTGTGTCAATTTCGTCATCACCCGAAATAATATATGTGGGATGAACCAATGTGAAAGCCTGATGAGGAGAAAGTGTCGCAGTATTGTTAAAAGGCATAAATCCTGTGCTTTCATTTATGGAAAGAGTTCCCGATGTTCGTGCCGAAAGAACCGAAATTTCGGGATTGTTAACAAGAGTTTTATAAAGCTTTACAACCTTTTGTCCGCAAAGGGCAGAGTCAAAGTTGTAGCTTGTGATTTTTGGTGTAATCGCATTGCTCAGCTCAGAAGAGCCCACCGATGCAATGTGAAGACGGTTTTCCTTTATGCCCAGAGCTTTCATGTCGTGCAAAAGCTTAACGGCACAGTCGGGATTTGAACATATAACCGCTTCATAATCTTCATAACGGCTGAAAAAAACTCTTGCACATCTGTCAATGTTGCCGTAATTGGAATAGCAGTCAAAGTAGGGGTGTATATCCTGAAAATTAAAGCGTGTTTTGCATTTTTTGAAAGCAGTATACTGAACGCCGTGAGCAGGAGTATTTGGGTCATATCCGAAGTACGCAACCCTTTGAATGCCGTTTTGGGCAAAGTATCTGCATAGTGTGTTAACTGCTTCAGCTTCATCAAATGACACCGTGCTTGTGTTTTTATAGATTGGGGAGTCTGCGGTAGGTGTGAGCAAAAGAGCATGAACATCAAAAGAATGAAGAATATCCAGACGGTTTTCAAGCCACATTGCAGAGAGACTGACAATAATCACAACCGGGCGTTTTTGAATTTTTTCGAAATACTCTATAACTTCCGGAATCTGTGTTTCATCAATTTCACGAAGCCTGTGACGGGACGTGCGAAGCTGGTGCTTTATTCCGTTCATATACTGCGAAAGAATTGCTTTTTTAGCTTCGGTATCCGATGCATATTCGCACATTACAAAACAGTCCATAATATCTCTCCTTTCCGTAGTTTGCTTTTTTAGGATAACACAATGCCAATTAATTTGTCAATACACATTTAAAACCAAAATTTATGTGGATTTATACGCAAAGTTCTTGTATTGATTGGCTCAATTTGAGGTTGTATAATATAGTTGAATGGTATTTGTTTACTTATATATATTACTTAAAATATATTGTGAAAGGAATGTGCTTAATTATGAAAAGAATTGTATCCATGATTTTGTCATTATCATTTGTTTTTTCGGGTACTTTAGCTTTTAGTGCCGAAGCGGAGAAAGAAATCCCCGATTATGCTCTGAGTCTCAATTTCGATTCGGACAAATCAGGCGCACAACCATCCGGGTTTGACTATCTCAGTGTAAAAAACAAAGATGAAATAACTATTGCCGATGTTCCCGATAGCGGCAACAAAAGCGTTAAAATTCAAAGCACCGGTTTCACCAACTCTGTTGCTCACTACACTCCGCCTTCAGGATTTTTTGACGGCAAAGAAAACACAATATTTGAGTTTGACATAATGATGGAAAGATACGGACAGGGTAGCGGATATTTCAGTGTTCACACCCAAAACACAGTAAAAGGCACTGCCTACACAATCTTTCTTGCAAAGGTAAGTGAAAGCGGAAATTTCACGGTTGGTGACAGCTCTTCACTTTATCGTTTTATGACCGGCAAGTTTTATAAAGTTGCATTAAACATAAAATTTGCTGACCGCTGTGCCGATGTATATGTAAATCATAAACTTATTGCAGAAAATGTCAGTCTCGGAACTAACTTTTCCAAAATCGGCTGGATTCGCTATAACATAGATAAGTGCACCGATGACGGAAATAACCCCATATATTATCTTGATAATGTTGCAATATATAATGCAAGTGCTCCTGAATTTGTTATCAACAAATCGGCTCTTTCGGATGTGCAGCTTATGGGAAGTGAATCGGTTATGGAAAAATATATGAATTCTACTTTGTGTTTTTATCTCAATCAGGATACATATGCCATAAACGGCAAGGTGGAGAAGTTTGATGAATCAAACAGAAATATTATAACAAAAAATATTGGTGGTTCAGCGTGTGTTCCTTGCGATATTTTCTTGAATTCACTCAAGCTCACATCTGAACAGACAGGAAGTGCCGTTATAATATCAGACGGAAAAGTCAGGCTTACCTTAAATAAAGGTGAATTTTCATATTATGAAGACCTTCTCTATGTACCTGTCAGAAAAGTAGCAGAGTTTTTCGGATACAAGGTGTCCTATGATAAAAGCGGTCTGATTGTTATTGGTTCAAGAGAAAATCATTTTGCACTCGACACATCAGATATTGCATATTTCAGAGAACTGACTTACAAAATGTGCTGTGATGAACCCACTGCCGATGAAGTGTATATGGATATTACCTCGGGCAATCTTTCACACCCCCGCATACTGGTAAATCAAGACAGAATAAATGTTCTTAAAAACTATGTGCAGACCAACCCCGAAATAAAGAAATGGTATGACAATTTAAAAGCATCTGCGACCAAAGCTCTTTCCGAACCGCTTTATGTATACAAGGCAGACAGCTATGCCGGTATTCTTGCAATATCTCAATCAGCACGAAGCCGTATACCCCTTCTTGCTTTCATCTATCTTATGGAAGGGGATGAAGCTTATGCACAGAAAGCCTATGAGCAGCTTGAAGCAGTTGTAAACTTCCCCGACTGGTATCCGTACCGCGGACTTGACACTGCCGAAATGAGTTTAGCTGTAGGAATAGGCTATGACTGGCTTTATAATTATATGACTCCCCAGCAGAGAGCAACAATCAAGAAAGGTCTTATTGAAAAAGGTCTTAATGTTGCAATGGAAGACTACACCGGTGAATACACCTATTTCCACGAAAACGGCAGAAGCCGTTCAACCTATTGGACAACACTTGGCGACGCTCCCCACAACTGGGTGTGGGTATGTAATGACGGTGCGCTTGTGGGTGCAATGGCAATTGCCGACGAAGAACCTGATCTTTCTTCAAAAATCATTTCCTACGGTCTTGAAAACTGGGGCAAGGCACTCCGCTATCTTGCGCCCGATGGTGTGTGGACAGAAGGTCCCATGTATAACAACTGGATGCTTCTTTGTATGACAAATGCGTTCAGCTCTCTTGAAAACACCTTTGGAACAACCTATGGTTTGATGGATATGCCCGGTGTAACAGAGTTCCCGAAGTTTAATGCATCATTCATCAGCACCGTTGCACCATTTAACTTTGGTAATGTTGAGCCGACATATGGTAATACCAACTCAAACGGTACCTATTACATGGCTTCCTACACAGGTGATGTTGCCATGGCACAGCTTCGTACCTATGCAATTGATACCTACGATGAAATAAGTATGGGACTTCAGGACTTCCTCTACATTGAACCTGAATATTTAACTCCCGGAGTTCCTTCCGACAAGGACGAGGTATATTCAATCCCCGGCGGTCTTACAATGTTTATGTTCCGTTCAAATCCTGTGTCTAAAAACAGTGTCAATCTTGCGGCAACCGCAGACAACTGTATGACCTATGCACAGGCAGATATGGGTTCATACATCATAGACGCCTACGGCACACGTTTTGCACAGGATATAGGTAAGGCAAATTATGACGGTGTATGGTTTGATCAATACAAAAACAGAGCCGAAGGTCATAATGTTATTGTTATCAATCCCGATTCCACACCCGGTTTTGCACTTGGAACACTCGGCTCACTTGAAAAAACAGAATCGGATGACGATGAAGCATATGCAATATTTGACCTCAGTAATAACTACAAAGAAAATGCAACAAGTGCAAAGAGGGGTTATTTCCTCACAGAAGGCAGAGACCGTATAATAATTCAGGATGAAATAAAGGCAAATAAGCCCTCTGAAATGTACTGGTTTATGCATACTGCCTGTGATATTGAGATTTCGGAAGACGGAAAATCGGCAATTCTTAAGGGTGACCTCAAGGATATGCACCTTCGCATAGATTCCAATGTTGACGCAAAATTCACTGTTATGAATGCCGCACTTTTGCCCACATCACCCACAAGCGATAAATCTGTAAACAAAAAATACAAAAAACTCACAATTCATATGACCGATGTTACCGAGCTTTCGCTC
This sequence comes from Clostridia bacterium, assembly GCA_017397885.1. Taxonomy (GTDB): domain Bacteria; phylum Bacillota; class Clostridia; order UMGS1810; family UMGS1810; genus RGIG1828. The sequence goes on from JAFQHQ010000205.1 coordinate 6,485, forward strand.
TCGGTTGTTATGGATTTTGAATATCCTTATCTTGACCTTAAAAAGCCAATGCCCGAAAAGAAAGCTCTTGATTCGTGGGCACTTTCTGCAGACTCCGGCAAAGTTAAGCCTGCACTTAATATGATTTACTTAAATGGTTCACCTCTCGAAAACTTTGAAAAGGGTGAAACAGCATACAAGTGCATACTTCCTGCAGGTTCTTCCGTTCCCAAGGTGACCGCAACAGGAAACGGCAATATCAATGTTAAGGGTATAACCGAAATTCCCGGTACTGCCATAATTGAAGTGACCGATAACAACGGTAACAAAAATGAATACGGTGTTGTTATTGAATATGTAAAACAGATTGTCAGACCCGAAAATCCGCTTAATATGCACGATAAATGCGGTCTTCCCATATACATTGTGACAGCATCTCAAATCTTCCAGGAAGAAAACATTCCTGAAAATATGGTTGACGGCGATCCGGCAACACGCTGGGTAGGAACAGGCGACCAGTATGTTGATTTTGATTTCGGAAGTCTGAAAACCGTTGGTTCGGTTGCATTCTCTGTATATTCCGCACTTTCTGACGGAAGAAAGCAATCCTTTGATGTTCTCCTTTCCGAAGACGGCATTAACTGGAAGACCGTTATAGAAGGTGGAATTACAAGCGGTGAAACCGAGGAACTTGAACAATTCTCCTTTGAACCCGCAGAGGCTGTGTATGCCCGTCTCTATTTCCACGGCAACAGCGTAAACACCTACGATTCAATTACAGAAGTGAGATTTTTCAGCAAATAAAGAGAGGGTATGATTATGGATTTCTATTATGGTGTTAATCCGATTGAAAAAAGAATTAAACTCATGGAAAGCGAGGCGGCAAAGCCTTTTATAGACAGCATTATCAAAGATGCGGATGATGCTGTCGGAAAAGACTTTCCGGCTCTCAAAATGAGTGATTACAATATGTTTTATGAAAATGGAAACAGAATAATTTTTGAAAAAGGATATTTCAAAAAACGTCGCAACTGTTCCAATATTATGATGGCATACTGGCTCACCGAAGATGAAAAATATCTCATGCCCCTTGTGGATTATATAAACTATATTTGTGATGAATATACATGGTGCCTTCCGGCACACAGTGATTTGCCCGAAAGAAAACCGCAATCTGCAGTTGAACACGTAGATCTTTTTCAGGCAGAGACGGCGAGACTTTTTGCTGAAACAGTTATGTGTGTGGGAGATAAACTCCCCAAATACACTCTTGACCGTATGCACTACGAAATTAACCGACGTATTTTTCCAAAGTTTGACAGAGGAGAAATTATAACAAGTTTTTATTATCCTGCTCCCGAAAGAGATATGAAATATTTCTGGGAATACCGCAAAATGAACTGGGCAACAGTGTGCAGTGCAGGATGTGTGATGGCAGTTCTTTATTTTGGTAATGAAGAACAAAAAGAGCGTCACATAAAAAGACTCATAAATTGTCTTGATAACTATCTTGAAGGCATTGAAGACGACGGATGCTGTCAGGAGGGTATGGCATATTGGAGATATGGATTTGAACATTTTCTGATTTTTGCACAGGCACTTAAGGTTTATACCAAAGGCGAAACAGATTATTTTAAAAATCCAAAGGTAAGAAAACTTGCTCTCTTTCCCCAAAGAGTAAGAATGTCCGAGTCAAAAGTGATTTCATTTTCCGACGGAACGGAAAAATATTACTTCAATATTGGTCCGATTTCATTTTTGAAGTCTATGTACGATGAAGTTATTTTGCCTGATTTGAAATATGGTTCCATAAAAGGTAATGTTGATTCGGCTTGTGAGCTTTTGTGGTTTGATGAAAACTACAAGTGCGGCGGAGTGTGCAAGGGCTTTGACTACTTTGAAAATGCAAACTGGTATATTGCCATAAAAGACAATTTCAGTTTTGCCGCAAAGGGTGGCCACAATGATGAACCTCACAATCATAATGATGTCGGTTCGTTTATGATAACTGTCGGTGAAGAGACTTTTCTTGCAGACCTTGGATGCGGAGAATATGTAAAAGAAACATTTATGTATGACAAGCGTTATTCGTTTATTGAAACAAGCTCCAGAGGACACAGTGTTCCCATAATAAACGGTGAATATCAGCACGAAGGAACTGAATACAGAGCAAAAAATGTCAGAGTCGATGGTAATGTTTTTGAAATGGATATGGAAGACAGCTACACAAAAGGCATTGTTGAAAGGCTTAACCGACGCTTTGAAGTGAAAGAAGACGGTGTTTTGCTTGTTGATACTTTGTATCCGAGCAAGAAAACCGAATCTTTTGTTGAAAGATTTGTCAGCAAGTTGAAACCCGAAATTTGTGACGGCTTTGTAGACTATGGTGTTGGTCAGATTTTGTTTGACAAAAACAAATATAATGTAAGTGTTGGCACGGAGATTTTTTCCGAACACAACACAGGCATAAAATCAACGGTTTACCTTGTTGATTTTGAAGCTAATGACAAATCCGATAAAACATATGAATTTAAACTTCAGGTGAAATAGTCTGCTCATTAATTAAAATGAAAGGAGACAAAAGTTATATGAAAATAAAAAGAATTATTTCGGCACTGACTTCGGCTTGCATACTTTTTTCGTCACTCACAGCATTGGCTGATAAGCAGTATCGCATATCCGATAATTTTGAAAGCTACGATTCTTTAGCAAGTGAAGGTGTCTGGACAACAAAAAATCCGATTGTTACCGAAAATGATGGCAACAAGGTAGCCGCATTTGGTGCAGGAACAAACCAAACAAGTCTGTATCTTAAGCACGACGGTTTTTCACCGGAGGTCACAGGTGTTATAGCAAACTTTTCAATTAAATTTGAAGGTGACCTGAAACAGCACATAATCTTTGGTGCATCCTCCGACAAAACTCCTTCGGCGGGGGTTAACCGTGTTTTACAGTTCTACGCAGGCGGTTCAAGGCTTCAGCTTTGTGCAAGCGGTAACTATAATATCTATTATACCTACACCACAGACAAATGGTATGATGTGAGCATCCGTCTTAATTATAACACAGGATACTATGAGCTGTTGATAAGAGACGGTGACAAAGAATTTACATGGAAAAAGACTGTTCCTGAGCTAAAGCGAAATGATGCTCAGAAAAAATCACAGAACCACTACGTTTTCTGGATTGATAAAATTGCAAATCAAAAGGTTCTCATAGACAATGTTGATATTTACGGAACGACCGACGAAAGGATTTACCCTGTGATAAGTGAGTCGGAGAATTTTGAAGGCTTTGAATCTTCAGATGGTACACAAGTTCCCGAAGGCTTTGAATCTGAAAGCGAACTTGGGACTGATAACGGTTTTGTTTCAGCCGGCGGTGCATTAAAGTTTGTTTCATCCCAAGGCAAAAATCTTTCGCTTGTGAAAACTCTTAATTCGGAAATTGCACCTTCAAATGTCAGTGTGAAACTCAAAGATGGTACAAATTCTTCGTATAGTATCACAGTTACCGATGTAAACGGAAATGCACAAGCTGTAAATGTTTTACCGGGCATACTTAATCTCGGTGAAGAAAGTGCATCTTTTGAAGAAAACGGCACAGAAACACTGTCTGTTACCGTAAAAGGCGGAAAATTAAGTGTAATAATATATAATGAAAATGATTTTGCAACACTTGAAATGCCTACTGAATTGTCCGGACTCAAAAGCTTTGAAATATCTTCAACCGATGAAATTGCAACAGACATTATAATTGATGAAATAAAATGGGGTACAAGTGTATTCTTCGAAAGAACATCTGCGTCTGTGGGAAGCGGAAAAACTGCTCCTGGAACAGACAAAATAACACTTGAATTTTCAAACATTTTAGCCAACGGTGAAAACGGAAGCTTTTTCCTTGACGGCGATGTGCAGATTGAAGATGTTTTATGCAGTGGAAAAACGGTGGAACTCATTCTCTCTGAACCTTTGAGTCCCGATTCTTCATACACTCTCTTTTATGAAGGTGTATGTGACATTGAAGGCACATCTCTTTCAGATGAAATCCCATTTGAAACAGATGTGAAAATAGCTTCCGAAATCTTTGATATCGAAAAGACGGATAACGGCTACACCCTCACTGCAGAGCTTAAAGCAAATGTTGAAGAAACAATAGATGCTCTCCTTATTCTTACGGCATATGACAACGAAACGGGCAAAATATTATCTCTCGATTTTAAAAACATAGAGATAATCCCCGCACTTCAGTTATTTACAGTTGAGATTGAAAAGCCTGATTGTGAAAGTTGCACCGTCGAAGCATACCTTTGGGATAGCTTTGAGAATATGAACACTCTCGGTTATTCTGCAGTCGCAGAACAAATGTTGTTGCAGAGCGTATATGATGCAGATTTTATTAAGAGTGCAGAGTTTACATCTGATCTTAAAATTTCAATTTCGGGAGAGGCAAGCGAAAATCCCGGTGGTAAAGCTTCGGTTATGATTTATCCAAGCGGCAATGATTTGTCAGGTCTGTCATCAGTCGAAAGTGCAGATGAACTTCTGGAAATAATTGATTACTATCGTGAGCTTGATATATCCGAAGACGGCACATTTGGTTGTGATGTTCTTTTTGACGACAGCGAAAAAGGCTATCGTGACATAAAGATAACAATAGACGGTGTAAGCGAAACCTACGAGAAGGCTGTCTACGTTGTCAAAGAAAGTGATATCACCGATTTTGTTGAAACGATTAATTCATGGAAATCATACTCCGATGCCGACAGTGGATATATTGTTGAAAATATTCCTCTTATGGCAGAAGAAGACAGTGTATTTGCAAAAGAAGAAAGTCTTCGGGATAAATTTGCAAATGAGCTTGTGAATGTACGAAAAGTAATGCACGATGATAAATTCAAAAATCTTGCTGATGTGAAGAGCGCATTTGATATGGCGACTCTTACCGTAATGCTTGAAGGTTGCACTAATGCTGATGATGCAGAATCGCTCATTGAACTTTATGGTGAAACTTCCGGATTTAGCAGTTTTTGTTTTATGAAGCATTTTGATGAGTGCAAGAACGAAGTTCTCGATGCAATTCTCAATGCAGAAAAGCTTTCCACAGAAAATCTGATTGACATTGCAGGCGAAAAAACAGTTCTCACCCTTGTTAATAATGTTTCAAATCATAACGAGATTACCGATATATTAAATGAACAAAATGATTTTCTTGAGCTTGATCTTAAAAAATACAACGCTCTTAAGGATAAGAGCAGAGTAAATAAAGGGCTTATGAAAAAAACAGACTCTCTCCATGAGTTCAAAAAAGCATTTAAAAATCTTATGGAAGATGAAACTGAAAACGGTGGTAAAAAGCCTTCCGGCTCATCAGGTTCTTCATCGTCTTCTTCGTCCGGTAAGATTGTTGGAAATGTCACCTTCGATTCAGAGCCTGCACAGCCAAATGCCGTAGCAAACTATTTTAATGATCTTGGCGAATACGAATGGGCAAAGGAAAGCATCAATTATCTTGCCGAAAAGTCCATTGTGTCGGGTGTTGGCGGTGGAAAATTTGAACCCTCACGTTATGTAACAAGAGAAGAATTTGTAAAAATGATTGTTACGGCTTTTTCGGCATCAGACGAAACTGCAACAAACCCATTTGAGGATATTAAAGAAAATGACTGGTGCAAAAATTACGTGGCAACAGCTCATGCCAAAGGCTTTGTAAACGGAATTTCAGATACCGAATTTGGCAAAGGAGCTTCAATCAGGCGTGAAGATGCGGCTGTGATTCTTGCAAGAATCGCAGGTAAAAAGTCCTCTGCTTTGTCAAATTTCAAAGACACTTACAATATTTCGGATTATGCAAAAGATGCAGTAAATCTAATGTACGAAATGAAAGTTATAAACGGCAATGAAAACGGTGAGTTTTTGCCAAAGAATGCTCTCACAAGGGCAGAATGTGCAAAGATAATCTATTCGTTGCTTATGCAATTGAGTTAAGGTGAAAGGAGTGATACAAAATGAAAAAAATATTTTATGTACTTCTTTGCCTCACACTTGTTTTTAGTATGGTGCCTTCAGAAATGATCGGTGCATATTCGTCCCAAAGCGATAATCAGACATCAGCAATTGAAATTCTTGATGCTCTCGAAATTCTTCCCGATGATTTTAACATCAATGCAAAAATATCAAGAGGGAGCTTTGTTGAACTTCTCATTTCTGCAATGGGACTTGACGGAATCAATTATCAAAAGCCGTTACCCTTTAACGATGTTTCCGAAACAGACAAAATCTACAGTGCTGTTTGCACAGCCTATGACCTTGGAATAATAAACGGAAACGGTTCGGGATTTATGCCAAAGGCGACATTAAATTACAATCAGGCAATTAAAATGGTTGTTTCTGCTCTTGGCTATGGTGATGTTGCCATGGCAAAAGGCGGTTATCCTGTTGGATACATTGCTATAGCAAACAGTATGCATCTTTCTGACGGGCTGAATGTCAGTGGTGACGACGCTCTGAAGGGCTCTGATGCTGTTGTTATGGTGTATAATGCTTTAAACTCGCCTGTTTTGCAGGTTGCATCCATAGGCGGCAATTCCGTTTCATATTCCGATTCTGACGGTAAAACATTTCTTAATGTATATCACGGCATCGAGCGAATAGAGGGCAGACTTTCTGCATCCTCAGGCAATGTTTTGTCGGGCGACTATGAACTTGATAAAAATCAGATAATCATAGACGGTATTACCTACAAAACTGCAGATATAAACTGTGACAGTCTTGTCGGATTCAGTGTATATGCATATTATAAAAACTCCGAAGCCACTGTGGTTGCAATTGAAAAAAATCCTTATTCCAATAATGCTGTCATAGTCAGTGCAGATGATTTTATAAGTTTTAAAGACGGTTGGCTTTACTATGAAGATTCCGAAAAGGAAAAGAAAATAAAGGTTGAGCCGACATCAGACATTTCATATAACGGAAGACCTGCAAAATCTGCAAATTATGAGCTTTTTGACCTCGACGACGGCGAAATGCATTTTATTGATTCAGACTCTGACGGTGAATATGAGTCAATAGTTATTTCCGATTTTGAAAACTATGTTGTATCGGCGGTTGACCCGGCCAAAAAGATAATTTCCGATTTATACACTCCCGGAAAGGTTTTGGAAATAGGGGACACCGATGAAATCTTTATTGATGATTTCGGCAACACAATGTATTACGAAGAACTAAAAAAATATGATGTAATCAGTGTATGGCAAAGCACCGACGGCAAAAACATCAAAATGAGGTATTCCAACAAAGAAATAAAAGGTGCTATTTCCGAAAAAGGAAACGGCTATTTTGTCATAGACGGTGACAAAATAAAGATTTCAAAAAGCTTTGAAGCAATTGCCGAAACCGTAAAGCTTGGCTCAAAAGGCATCTTTTGTCTTGATGCATCGGGCAAGATTGCCGCATTCAAAGAAAGCGACGACACCGACGACTTAGCATATCTCATTCAGGCAGGAGCAATGGGAAGCAGTTTAAATCAGAACTTTATGATAAGAATTTTCACTCATAACGGAGATATATTGGTTTTAAACTGCGATGTTGAAAAGCTTAAGATTGACGGAGCATCCAAAACACCCGTCGAGGCTAAAGAGTATCTTTCCAAAAGTCAGATTATCCGCTACAGAACCAATTTAAACGGTGATGTTGTAATGATAGACACTGCAAAATCGGGTAGCGGTGATGATGACAAAATCACAATGCTGCACTCGGCATACGACTCCGATTATAAGAGTGTTGACTCCAAACGACTTCGCTACAGCAGGGGCGGAAATCTCTATTCGGGAAAAGTAGCCGTTGATGCATCAACTCCCATTTTCAACGTTCCTCATCCCGATACCGTTGAAAATGATAATAACTACTATATTACATATTCAAACACCACCTACACCTCGGCAACGTATGTAAGCTTCGAAGCCTACACAAGCAAAGAAAATTCCTTTTTTGCCGATGCTCTTGTAATATATAACCTCAGTGGTGGCGGTGCTTCAATTCCTTCAAAAACTCCCGTGACGGTTGTGGATGAAATAACCGAGGTTATCGATTCAAACGGAGAATATGTATACAAGCTTTCGTGCTACTATGATGGCGGTAATTACCGGGAGTATATTTTCGAAGACGAAGAAATGCTTAGAGCAATTAAAGATGCCGACGGAAATCCCCACACACTCAAAAAAGGTGACATTGTAAGACTTAATGTAAATTCCAATTCGGGAGTTATAAAAAGAGTTGACCTTGTGTATGACAGGGAAGATGATATGCTCACAAAGGGAGCTGTCGTTGGAACAGATGAGTATTTTGTTTCCGAGCGTTTTGTCAAAGGTTTTGTATATGAAAAAGAGGACGGCTACATAAGTCTCACTCAGGAGGATGTTTCGGGCATCAACGGAGAGCTTACATTAGACCAAAAGGAAATATACCGTACATATTCGTCAAAGATTTTGGTGTATGACTCCGAAAATCGCAACGGCACACTTTCAAAGGGCTCCATTTCAGATATACTTGATTTCAAGAGTTTTGGAATTGCTTGTTCAAAAGCAGTAATATTCAATGTTGACGGCGGTGACAACTGCATCGTCGTTATATATAAATAATTTTCAGGAGGTTTTAAAATGATTAAAAAAGTTGTAAGTATGGTTGTTGCTGTTTCTATGATTATCATGGCAATGACCGGGATCTCTTCAATGGCAAGGGAATCCGAAATTTCAAAGCTTGACCTTTCAGCTTATAATGCGGGCGATGCATACAAGGCTACGGGCAGTAATGCTCTTGTTGTGGAAGAAGACTCTGCCAAAGCGGCTCTCATCGGCAAAAAGGGTGAAGCCTACACCATTGGCGAAACCGAAACCACTCTCGGTGACAGCCTTGCCGCAAAAAATGCCGACGGACTTTTGCCCACCGGCACAAAAGGTGTTGTGATAAACACTACCTTCAAGCTTTCATCCACAGATCCTCAGATTCTTCTCACGCCTTCAACAGTATATCCCCGTTACATCGACATCGTTGGCGGTGTGATTAAATATTCACCCTCAAGCGGTGCCGCATACACAAGCTCAATTAATGTGAGTGCAGGTGTGTGGTATGATCTGCAGTTTATGCTTAACTATGAAACAGGATATCTCAAAATTGCCGTAAAAAATCTTGAAACTGATAAAACAACAACTCACACAGCAACCGTTGCAGGATTTGTTCTGACAGATGAACAGATTGCCGCAATTTCAACAATCAAATGGTGGCACACAGGCAACAAGTCGGGCAACATGATTATTTCCAAATATGATGTGTTTGCAGAAGATGACACCGAAGCAATAGCTCCTTCAAAAATTGTTGTCCGTGACAATTTTGACGGTGCAACATCAACCGTTTCATCACCCTGGACAAGCACAACAACCGAGGTTATTTCAACCGACAGAGGACAAAGTGCTGTCATCGGTAACGGTCACAAGCAATATCTCTACATCAGAAATGCCGCGGGTTCTCCCATCCTTCCCACAAGTGCAAAGGGGATGGTGAGCGAATTTTCCGTAAAATTTACAGGAACCGAAAAACATGGTTTTATATATGCTTTAAATGACAGCAGTAACAACTACTGGTCCACAAACCTTAACCTCATTAAGTTTTCATCGGGCGGTAAGATTCAGGTTAACGGAAATAAAGCCGAATGGGGAACATGGGCAAAGGATATTTGGTATGACATAAGAATTGAATATAACTTTGCCGCAAAAACAATCAGATATACAATCTATGACGGTACAACCGAAAAGAGTGCCGTATACACCAATGAATACACAAACTATGACGACCTTTCCGGCAAGGTACAGCTTCAGTTTGTATCCGAAGATCAAACAGCAGATCAGAACATCCTCATTGACGATGTAAACATCTACTGGATTGATGAACTTACAGCAAGCGGTATAACTTCAGGAAAAGACACTGTGTCTGTAAACAACAATTTCGAAAAATTTGCAGAAGGTACAGAAGCTATCGAAGCAGATATGACCTGCGGAGCTCCCACAAGCTTTATTACATCCGGAAGTAAACCTGATGCTGCACAGTATTCAATTGAATCAGTGGTAAATTCCGGCAGAGGAAAGAGCTTCAAGGTAGCTGCCGAGCTTGAACCGGGCCAAGATAGTGCTTTTTATAAAGACTTTTCCGCAATTCAAAACGGTGTTGTTTCCTTCGACATTATGTTTGAAAGCACCGACGGTCTTACTATCGTGAATGCCCAGGCATCTGACAAATCCAACGGTAACATGAGCAAGACAATGGTATTCCGTTTTGATAACTGGGGCAACATCAAAGATGCAAACAACAAAAATGTTCTCGGTTTGTATGAAGCTAAAAAATGGTATAAGGTTGTTCTCACAGCAGGTATATATGACGGAATAAGCGGTATCAAATATCAGATATATTCCGATTCCGCTCTTGTAGCCGAAAGCATTACACCTACCGGTACATCATCCGTTGTCCGCGATTCCGTAAGATATGCTCAAATCAGTATGCACGACTATGATAACACTCTTTATGTTGATAACTACAAAGCATATGCACCGTCAGATGTTGCATACGGAATCAGCCCTGTTTCTGAAATGATGAAAAAAAGAAGCGAGCTAACAAGTGAAAATAAAATTCAGCTTGCATTCAACAAAGCGGTTGATCTTTCAAAATCATCATTCAAAGTTAACGGTGAAGAAGTAAGTGCAAAAGGTAACGAAATTATCACATTAAACAAAGAAATCGTTTCCGGTGAAACCTATGATATTGAATACAAGGTATACGACCTTGACGGATTCAGAATATTTGGCTACGTTCCCGGAATAAAAGGTGTTGATATTTACAACATTTCCGATTTCACACCTGCAACACTTGAAAATCCCGGTGCATCCGTTAAAGTGAGCATCGGAAAAGGTGCGGCGCCTAAAACAATCAGCCTTATAGTTGCTTCCTACAACGAAAACGAGCTTGTTTCCGTAAGAATGGATTCAAAAACAGTTGGCACTGAAGAGGCGGAATTTGTAGCCGCTGTCAGTGCAGACGGAGCAGACACCGTTAAAACATTCCTTTGGAACGACTCAAATCTTACACCTTTGAATTAAGTTTACATCGCACAATTAAATATTGTGACCCGGAGTTTTTACAATGAATATTGAATTTTTAAATAGCGAAAAATTCCTGCAGGGTATTACAGCCATGCAGGAGGATATGAATTTTAAAGTTTCGGATAATGCTGACTTTTCGGTGACATATGAAGAATCGGATTCCGACATTCTTTCGGTGGCGATAGAGGGCAAAACTGCCAAAATATCCTGCGCCGAAAAGGTTAGATTTTTCAGGGGTCTTGCATATGCACTAAAAGCATTTTCCGAAAAAAACGAAAATTTTTCGGTGTTGGAGACGCCAAATTTCACTACCCACGGACCAATGTTTGACACCTCACGCAACTCGGTGCTGAATGTTGCAACCGTAAAAAAACTGCTTTGCAAAACCGCTCTCATGGGTCTTAACATGTTTATGCTCTACACCGAAGACACCTATGAGGTTAAGGAATATCCCTATTTCGGTCATATGAGAGGGAAATATACCGTCGAAGAAATTAAAGAAATTGACACCTTTGCAAGTAGCCTTGGCATTGAGCTGATTCCATGCATCCAGTGTCTTTCGCATTTGGGAACAGGACTTCAATGGGGATTTACCTCGGAGATTAAAGACGTTTATGACACACTTTTGATTGGAGAAGAAAAAACCTATGAATTCATCGACACGCTCCTTAAAAATGTGTCAGAAATGTTCACAAGCAAAAGAATTCATGTTGGTCTTGATGAAGCGTTTTTTGTAGGATGCGGTGAATATATCGAGAAAAACGGAAAAAGCGAACAAAAAATAAAGCTTATTTCCTATCATATTAACCGTGTGTATGAGCTATGTCAAAAACACGGCTTTAAACCAATGATGTGGAGTGATATGCTCCTTGGCGGCGGTGACATTGAAAACGCAGGTGAAGACGGCGTAACCGAAGAAACCGTAAAAGGAGTTCCCGACGGAATGCAGCAGGTAAGCTGGGCATATACCCTTGTTGACATCGAAAGATACCGGGATTTCATTGCAAAACAAAAGGATTTCCCAAATCTTGCCTTTTGCGGTGCTGTGTTTACATACCTGAGCTATTTTCCGTCATACAAACAGACCAAGGAAAACCTCACCGGTGCTCAGGCGGCAATTGAGGCGGGTATAAAGGATGTTATCATCAGTGTTTGGAATAACGAAGCAGCTTGTCCGCTGGTTACTGCTCTCTACGGTATGCAGCTCTATGCAGAAATTGACTACACCGGAAAAATGCCCGGCAAAAATGCTGATGATTTGTTTGAGTTCATCTGCCGAGTGTCGGTAAATGACATTTGTTCTCTTGAAAAAGCAGACGACCCGGCACAGGTTGATGCAATATCAAACGCAAGTCGCTTTATGATGTTTAACGACCCTCTCGTTGGTCTTATAGACAAGCACATAGACGGCGTGGATACAAGAAAATATTACGGTGATCTTCTTAAAACATCCAAGGCACAAAGAAAAGAATGTGGTGAATGGTTTGCACCCGTATTTGAATATTTTGATGCAATTGTTTATGCCCTTGAGTTAAAGGCAGATTTTGGTGTAAGACTAAAAAAAGCGTATGACAGCAAAAATTCAGATGCTCTTCACGTTTTGTATGATGAAAGCTTTGAGCTTGAAAAGAGAATAACCAATCTTCGTGATGTTCATCGCAGACTATGGATGTATTATAACAAAGCATCAGGCTTTGAAGTGTATGATATGTACTACGGTGCAATCATCTCGAGATGTTCTTCCGTAAGGTATCACCTTGAAAATTGGTTTAACGACAGTAGCTACATAATTGAAGAACTTGCCGAGGACAGATTGTATCTTTGGTCTGTTAACAATCTGAATCATCCGCTTGCGTGTAACTCTTTCTACCGTTTTGGCAGATATTACACGGCAAATGTATTTGCAATAAGATACAGAGCGCATCTTTTTGGTTGATAATTTTCTTAAATGTAAATTGGAGTTTGTCGGGGTGTTCGCAAACGAGGCTGAAGCGAAAGCCGCCCCTGCCTAAGGGGAGGTGGATTTGCCGTTAGGCAAAGACGGAGGGGTACGAAACGCAGGAATATCAATGGTTTTAATAATACCCCTCAGTCAGTTTCGCTACGCTCACTGCCAGCTCCCCTTAGGCAGGGGAGCCTTTCGCCCTTGTGTTAAACTCAGCGACAAACTCAAATTTGAACAAATATAACTTATTGTCATTCCGAGCGAAGCGGCAACAAAGTCGAAGGATTAAAATCAGATGTTTCGATTTTGCTAGCGCTTCGCTCAATATGACTAAAGAGATAACTTAAATCCTAAGCTGTAAAATCAAGCATAACGTTTAGCTCTTGTCATGATATGGTTAAATGCGAATCAGCTTATAAGAGAGTATATTTTTGTATTGAATAAATTAACATTTAATATAGTGCACATATGTAGCTAATTATGTGTATTGAAAAAGGGCTATGACAAGAGTATAATTATTAACAATAAAATGTATATAAGGAGATTTCTATATGGACAAAATTAAATTTAATTTGTCAAAAATAACCGGCAAAGTAAAACCCATGCACGGAATAAATAATCTTCCATATTCACCCCAAGACTGCAGTTTTGCCAAAAAGTTTCTGAAAGACTGTGGTGCACCTTATTGCAGACTTCACGACACGATGGGGGCATATGGTGGCAGTTATTATGTTGATGTTCCAAATATTTTCCGTGATTTCGATGCTGATGAAAATGACCCTGCAAACTATGATTTTTATCTCACCGACGAATACATTGCCTGCATTCAGGAGTCAGGCTGCGAAACTTTTTACCGCCTTGGTGTTACAATTGAATGGGCATCAAAAAAATACCGCATTCATCCGCCTAAAGATTATGCAAAATGGGCGAGAATATGCGAACATATAATTATGCACTATACCCAAGGCTGGGCGGACGGTTTTAACTATAACATCAAATATTGGGAAATCTGGAATGAACCCGAAAATCCGCCTATGTGGACAGGCACAAAGGAAGAATTTTTTGACCTCTATGCAACTGCCTCAAAATATCTCAAATCAAAGTTTCCCCACCTTTCCATAGGTGGCTATGGAAGCTGTGGTTTCTATGCGGTAACAAGAGATAATATGAGCGATTTTTACAAGAGCTTTGTTCCGTATTTTACAGATTTTCTTGAATACATCAAAAAAGAAAATGCACCTCTTGACTTTTTCTCCTGGCACATCTACACCGAAAGTGTAGAAGAAGTTGCCGTTCACGCAAAGCACGCCAGAGACACCTTGGATAAATACGGATTTACCGACACCGAAACTTTTCTTAATGAATGGAATTTTGGTGACGAAGGAACAAGTCATTTCCACAAACGTACAATGGTTGGTGCGGCTTTCCTTGCATCGGTTATGTGTAAGCTCCAAAATGACGGCAACATCGACGGTGCAATGTATTATGCTCTCGGTGGCGGAGTGTATAACGGTCTTACAGAGCCTGTTGACAATTCATATCGCAAACCAATGTATTCAATGATGATGTTCAACGACCTCTATAAAAAAGGTGACACAATCCAATGCGAACATTCCATTGAAGGTGTTTACGCACTCGGCGCATCAGACGGAAAAGAGACTGCTGTTCTTATTTGTAATCCATCCGGTGAGGACAGGCTTGTTGAAGTTGAGTTTTCGGGGATAAAAGAAGGCATTGAGCTTACTATGAAAAATCATCTTCTTAATGAAGAATCAAATGCAGAGCTTGTTAAAACAGAAATTTTCAGAGGGTTTAAAGCAATACCTGTCATAAAACTTCCTAAAACATCTGTGGTGTATCTCAATTTGACAGAAATGGAGAAAAACAATGAATAATTTATCCCAAATAAAAGATTATATATTGAAAAAAACATTAGAAAATGCCGAAAGAGCATCAGGTAGACTTCCCGTTGCCACAGATAAAGACGGAAGATTTACATATGGAAAAATTGAAGACTGGAGAGCGGGTTTCTGGCCGGGTATTCTTAATTATTGTTATCTGATGTCAGGTAATGACAGATATCTTGAATATGCCGAAAGCTACCATACGGCGTTTGTTGACAGACTCTATAACAAAAAAGAAACACTTGATCACGACATAGGATTTTTGTATATTCCCACAGAGTATGCCCGTTACAAGATAAAGGGATGCAGTGACAGTCTGAAAGCAACCATTGATGCGGCGGATTCACTTCTTGAGCGCTACAACGAAAAAGGGAAATATATTGTTGCATGGAATGTATGGGAAAACCGCGGTGAATTCGGAAAAAACAATGTCCGCAGAATGATTATTGACTGTATGATGAATCTCGGAATTTTGTTTGAAGCATCCGAGCTTACGGGAGATAATAAATATTTTGAAGCAGCCAAAAACCATGGGCTAACATGTATGAAAACTATTGTTCGTCCTGATTTCACAACATTTCACACTTATCTTTTTGATATGGAAACAGGAAAACCCGACAAAGGTGAAACCTGGCAAGGACATTCCGATTCATCCTGCTGGTCAAGAGGTCAGGCATGGGCAGTTGCAGGATTTACAATGGCATATCGTTACACAAAAGAAAAAGCGTTTCTTGATACTGCCATTGCCACTGCCGACAAATTCATATCATTTCTTGATGATAATTATCTTCCGGCATGGGATTTTGTATTCCGAAACACAGGTGCAGTACCTGATGCCTCAGCTTCAGGAATTGCGGCGTGCGGTCTTTTGGAACTGTCTGAATATGTGACAGAAAGTAAAGCTTTGTTCTATAAAGAAAGTGCAAAAAAACTCATAGACTCCTTGTGGAACAACTGTATTCTTTGCAATGATGAAAACTTTGAAGCTTTGGTAAACAGATGTACCGGATTTTATGATCAGGATATTGATGTTGATGCCGGTATCATATATGGTGATTATTATTTTGTAAAAGCAATTGCAAAACTTTGCGGTGCACAGTGGATTATATAAGGAGGTTTAAACATAATGAATAATAAACTTTATATACCGCTATACTGTGGCAATTTTACCGAAGAAAATCTTCAGGTTTATGCTCGCTTACTCAAAAAATGTGAAGCAGATTGTGTTTTTTTGGCACTCGACCGAGAAAGCTTTTTCACAGGTGAGAAGAAATTTTTTGATAATGTGACTCGTTTTGTTGAGTATTTTGAATCGCAAGGTTTTGAATGTGGAGTATGGATGCAGGCATTCGGTTTTGGTGCAACGGAAAAAAATCACCTTATTCCCAAAGGAAAATATACCAAAATAAGATCTGTTCTCGGCGATGAGTTGATTGATGCTTTCTGTCCTGAATGTGAAAACTATATGGCAGATTATCTTGCCTGGATAGAGAGGGTTGCCAAAACCGGCACAAAAATGATTATGATAGACGATGACCTTTGTCTTTCCGTACGTCCGGGTCTTGGTTGCTTTTGTAAAAACCATATGGCACTATATGAAAAAGGACTTGGCGAAAGTCTTGACGGTAAAAATCTTACAAAGCTTTTCTTTTCGGGTAAACCCAATAAATACAGAAAAGTGTGGCTTGATGTTCAAAAGAATGTTCTTTTGGATTTTGCCAAAAAAGTACGTGGCAAAATAGATGAAGTCAATCCTTCAATAAGGGCAGGCTTTTGTGCCGGCTACACTTCGTGGGATATTGAAGGTGCGGACTCCATAGAAGTGACCACTGCTTTGGCAGGAAACACAAAACCTTTCCTTCGCTTTACCGGAGCACCTTATTGGGTTACAAAGAATATAAACCGTTTTCCGGGTCAACATCTGTCGCTTGTTAATGAACTTGCAAGGGTTCAGGAAACATGGTGTCGTAATACAGATATTGAGATTTTTGCCGAAGCAGATTCCTATCCCAGACCACGTTACAATGTGGCTTCAAGCTATGTTGAATGCTTCGATGCGGCAATGGTTGCATCGGGTGGAATGGGTGATCTTAAATATCTTTTTGAATATTATGCTCATCCTGATAATGAGACAGGTTACATTAAAAGGCATATGAAGAATAAACCCCTTCGTGACTTTTTGCACACTCACTTTGACGGCAAAAAAGAGGATGGCGTGTTTGTTTGCGAAAGAATGAAAAAGGTTTGTGATATGACCTTCCCCGAAGAATTTTTGGGAGAACAAAAGTTTATGGACTCTGCTCATATGTATGCGTCTGCAATGCTTTCGCCACTTGGTATACCAACAGTGTTTGAAAATGTGGGGGATATTGCAATAGCATTTAACAATAATGTTGATATGCTAAAAACTCTTCCCAAAAAGCTTATTATTGACATAAAAGCTGCCGAAATACTAAAGGAGCGGGGCGTAGATGTGGGACTTGAAGCTTTGAGCGAAACATCCGTTCCGATTTTCGAACATTTTGGCGAAACAAGGACTCCGCTTTTTGCAAATGCTGTTTCAAAATATTATGATTGCAAACTTAATTGCAATGCGAAACCCCTAAGCTTTTTCGAAAATGATTCGGGCTTTATTCCTTCGGCATATCGCTATGATAACGGCGAATGTGAATTTCTTGTTTTCACCTTTGATGCTTATGCCACACCGCTAAACAGTAGTCTTTTTGTGTCATATAACCGCCAGAGTCAGCTTGTTGATTTTATCGGTAACAAATTCTGTTACATTAAAAATGAACCGGGAATTTATCAGATATGCAAAAGAGGAGATAATGAAACATTGCTGTTTTTCGAAAATCTTTGGGAGGATTCCATCTTTGATTTTGATATTTCTCTTGATGGTAAATATTTATCGGCACTCTTTTTTGGTGTAGACGGCATTTTAGAAGGTGACAGAATTCATGTAACAAATGAGGTTGCACCTTATGGTATGTTTGCCGTGGTGCTTGAAAGATAGTATGGGTAATACAACTTGGGTGTTGAGACAAATTGGGGTTTGTAGGGGTGTTTGAAAATGAAATATTGTAGGGGCGGATGCCCATATCCGCCTGCATGATTTAGCATTTGTAACGGGACGATGTGAGCATCGTCCCCTACAATCGGTATTTGCCATCTCCCCGCTAACCCCCAATTCAATATATCCTACGCCATTACAAAAACGTGCCTCAACAGGTGAAATCTTTTCACCCGGTTGAGGCACGTTATTATTTTTTGATTAGTCTTTTATAAGTACAATTACTTCGGCTTCATTATCGGTCATATATGCAAAAACCTTGGAAGCATTTGCTCCGTAGTAGCTTTCTGCCATAATATCCGAGCTTGAAGCAGGATAGATATATCCGGATTTTCGTTCATAAAGATAGATGTTCTGACCTTCTGATTTATAGAGCTTTACATTTACAAGATTGTTACCGGAATTAACCGTAATACGGTCAATCATACTGTTGCTGAGGTAATCATATACATCGTATTTAACATCTTCTATTATGCCGTAGAGGTTTTCTTCATCGGTATATTCGGTGAGTCCCTGAACAGATGCAAGCTTTCTCACATTCACAATTTCGGATTGCGAATTGGTTGCAAAACGGATAAGATCGCCTTTACGAAGCTTTTTAACTGCAGAGTACACCGGAGAATCGGTGGTTGCAATGTAGGTTTCTTTGTTATTTGCACGAAGGAGCTCTACCGAGCATACTTCATCACCATCTTCCGAAAGTTTTACAGATACCATACCCACAATACATATTTCGTCATCCTCGGAAATTGTTGGAGGAAGTTCGGAATCCATATCGGCTTTCACAACAATAATATCCATCGGCTCTGCGTAAGCATATTCTGAGCCGTACTCATTTTCATATATGCCTTTTATACCATATACCTTAACATTGGTCTCGTCGGTAATCTGAACTCTTACACCAAAATCGTCTTGGGTACGTACAAGGTTTGGCACACAAACAATAACGGTGCTTTCATCTTTCACAAATCCCCTTGATGCTCTTATGCCTCCAAAAGAGAATATGTCGGCATTGAATTCGTAAGAGCCGAAGTTTGCAGGTATACTGTAGATGTTTAAAGCATTGATTTTCCCTTCGGAATCAAGAGTAAATCCTGCAATTTTGTCAACGAGCACCGCCGGATCAAGATTTGCCGATGAAAGCTTTGTTCCTGTGGCGTCTGTTGGATTGTCGCCAAATCTTATGGTGTCGGCAAGGGTGTAAACGGTGGTATCATCATTCTGAAGATAATACGACACAGTTTCATCACCGTTTGAAACCTTTACATTTCTCTTAGGCTCTGTGCCTGTAACAATTTTTATTTTTATACTCGAATCAAGACCCCTCACCTTTGTTGCATCGGCAATATAACCGTAGGTGAATTTGTCGGGAGCTGTGCCAAAGCTTCCTATGCAGTAGCCGAAGGTATCAATCACAAAATTTCCTTCCATTCCGATGTATGGAGTGAAAATATAATTACCGCTGTTATCCTTCCCTATGGGAACGGTTTTTCCCGAAACCGTTATTTTGCTTTCTGACATTTCGTCAATTTTCCCGCTTAATGTTTCTTTATTTACAATCACAGTTACAAAGCTGTCGTCGGTATTACCCACAAAAGAAACCGAATCACCGGGTTCAATGTAATCAAAAGAAACCTCGTTGCCGTCTTTGTCTTCAATTACATATTCTTTGTCTTCATTGTCATAGTCAAAAGCAAAGCCACCTCTGCCGTGATATGTGCGATTGTTGTCAAAATATACTGCACTGTTTTCATCGGACACAGATTTTGCAATATAACTTTCTGCACTTTTAACAATCAGAGTATCAATGGATTTGTTACCATCATTGTCAACAAGTGTATAATCCCCGAGAGAAAGCGAAAAATCACCGGGAAGAGAAAGTCTGTCACCATTTACAAGGAATGCACAGTCCTCAGAAAGATTGTAGTTTTTTTCTTTCCCCGACTCATCGGTATAATATATCTTTTTGTCAGCAATATAAGTTTCATCAGAGGGAAGAACAAATATCTTGTTGGTATCGGTCTTTGAAGCAATATACACTGCTGTTTTGACATTGCCGCTTTGTGTGTAATATACATCCACACTCTGTCCGATAAGAGAGTCATAGTCTTTGTCTGTTTTAAAAGCAATTCCGTCAACTACAACAAATCCTTTTTCAGATTTCGGTGTAAAATCAAGCGAGAAATGAGCGCTCTGTTCAAGAATGCCTGATAAAACCGAAGTATCTTTCATAAGCGAGAGTTTTTCAAACAGAGTATATTCTGATGACTCATAGTTGTTTGTACCGTAGATAAGCTCAAGCGGTCTTACATCAAGAGCATTGTCTGCAAGAGCTGCAACCTGTGCTCTTGTAAGCGGAGAGTTGGTATATTCAACCCCTTTGGTTATGCCAAGCTTCCCGGACTCTGCAAGAAAAGTTTGCGGATAGTCTTGATTTTCCATTACAACATCTCTGCCAAGAACACAAACAAGAATTTTTACAGCTTCCGGATATGTAACATTGTCTTCGGGAGCAAAAATTCCGTTTCCTCTGCCGTTTATGAATCCAAGGCTTGATGCCATAGCAATATGTCCGCTTGCCCAGTGCTCATAGGGAACATCGGTAAATTCAGTACTTGCCTGAGGCGAGGAAAATATTCCGAGAAGCCTTAAGGCTATTGCGGTAAATTCTGCACGGGTAATGTTGTCATCAGCTCTGAAATCTCCGTCTGCCACATTTCCCATAACACCAATACCGCACACTCTTGCTATGGAATTGTCATATTCTCCCGCAAACACGGCAGTTACCGGCAAGCAAAGGCACAAACAGAGAATAAAAGCTATTATTTTTTTCATAAATCATACACCTTTCTATATACAAGTGTTCATAAAGTGTGAGCTGAATTTCCACGATCTTAAATTATGAAGAATTTCTTCTTCAAGCTCTTCAACAAAGCTTATTTTTCCCGACACATAATCCGAAAGCTTTTGAGCGGCATATTCAAGTCTGAAATCAATTCCGCCAAAACGGCTTGCAT
Organism: Clostridia bacterium; assembly: GCA_017397885.1. Taxonomy (GTDB): domain Bacteria; phylum Bacillota; class Clostridia; order UMGS1810; family UMGS1810; genus RGIG1828. The sequence goes on from JAFQHQ010000205.1 coordinate 27,546, forward strand.
ACATTTCAAAACCCATGGCTTTGTAGTGACTGTGCCAGTTTTCGCAAAACAGCTTATAAAACTCTTTATACATTGCTCGAAGCTTTGGAATAACATTATCGGCAAGGTTTTTAATGTATTCTTTATCCCCTTGCTTATATTTATTCTGAAGATTCAAAACCATATCGGATTTTATGTCTGCAATTTCAAAAAGAAGAGAATAGTATCTGCAAAATTTATAGGAAGGATTATTATTTATTGTTTCTATGGATTTTCTATAAATTGAAGTTGTTTCTTCATAAGAAAGACCGTTGCCTAAAAGGTTTATGAGAGGATCACAATAGAAAAGTCCCCTGCCAACACCGTCTGCCCCCATTCTGCCAAGATGAAAAGAAGAAACTGCATCAATAACTTCACGGCTTGCGCCCGATATATGCTCTGCCGAAGAATAAATATCATCGATTGTACAGGATTTCCCTTTATAGTAATATTCCGAAAAAACACAAAGTGCATCAAAGGCTTTGAAAAAGTCAGTTTCACATCCGCCGTTTGCCCACATTGTGGCAATTACTGTTTTTATGCCGTGGTCAATTGAAGCTTTCAGGGCAGGTTCCATTGTACGAAGGGTATAATCAAAGTTGGTTGCAAATCCGTCCCAAGTCCACACTCCGCCGGCAAAAACAGTTTTGTTGGAGAATCTTTCAAACTGTATGAACTTTTTATCATAGTATTCATAAAAATCGTGGTAATAGTCCCAAAAAACCATTTCTGTGTTTTCGGGAGCGCTTTCAAGGACGTAATCGGGAATAACGGCATCGGTTTCGTAATAATCGTCTGCATTTTCACTTCCGAAATACATATCTCCCCATATCATCGGCTCGTATCCGTATTTTTCTGCAATGGAAAGTACTTTTTTAAGATGGTTGTTGAATATATCAAGAGGTCTTTCAAGGCCGTTAACTTTTAAATATTTGCCAAGTCCGAGACCAATTGCTTCGTCCATTCCGAGATGTATGCGGTTTGAACGAAAGCACGAGCGCACAGCTTTTATTTCCGATTCAATAAAATCATAAGTCTTGTCACATCCGGGAAGAAGAACCGATGAATTTTCGGCAAATGACGCTGCCTCGCCCCATTTGATATAGTTTGAAAGATGACCGAGAGTTTGAATACAGGGGATAAGTTCAACTCCCGTTTCAAAAGCATAATCGTCTATTTCTTTAAGCTCCTTTTGGGTGTATCTGCCGCGAAGATATCCAAACTTCGGATAACCCTCAATCTCGTAAATATCTTCGGTGTAGAGCATAAGCATATTGAGTCCCAATGCTGCCACACGGTCGATGTAGTCTTTCACCGCACCAGGTTTCATAACCCCGCCCCTTGACATATCTATCATGGGACCGCAGGTTTCAAATACAGGTTTTTCGGATATTTCAAAAGATGTGTTTCCTTTTTTCATATTCATCGAAAGAAGAAAATATGCTCTTATCCTCTGAACCTTGGAGCCGTATCCTATAACGGCGTTTTTGCCGTCACAGGATACATATACTCCGTCGTATTGTTTTTCTTTTATATTGCAATCGAAATCGTAATTTGTTATTTTCGCTATTTTTGTTTTCATATTTTTCACCTGTTTAAGTATTAATGAAGCGTGAAATGTGATATAAATTGGGGTTTGTCGGGGTGTTTGAAGATGGAATTTGCACCGGAGCGAGAGCCTCCCTTGTGTAAAGGGAGGGGGACCGCGTAAGCGGTGGAGGGATTGTAACAAACTGCCTCAATTGCAGTATTTGTGATTGTTTGAGAGTTTATTATTTAACAATCCCTCAGTCACTTCGTGACAG
>JAFQHQ010000206.1 GCA_017397885.1 Clostridia bacterium
ACATTGATAAGCACGCTGACGGTACTGCTACGTTTATCTGTGAAGCAATTGCGGTGTATTGCAGTAAGTAAATTCCAATTTGACAAAGGTGTGGCTTTCGGTCACATCTTTTGTTTTTGTAAAAATGTAAAATATACTTGACATTTTTCTTTGTATGGTATATAATAAAAATGTAAAGTATGCTTTACTGTATGCGGAGGTGATTTCTTGAATAATAAAATACGAGAATACCGAAAGATGAGAAAATTAACACAAGATGATTTGGCAAAAGCAGTTGATGTTACAAGACAGACTATTATTTCCCTTGAAAACGGAAAGTATATAGCTTCTCTGCAATTGGCTCATAAAATATCAAAATATTTTGATATGAAAATTGAAGATGTTTTTATTTTTGAGGAGGATTAAAATGGATTACAAAAAGAAACTTAAACAAAGATTATATTATGGTGTTATATGCATTGTGCTTGGTGTAATAATGATCATCGGAGTAACTTCAACTAAATCTGAAAATGAATATATTTCCGCTTTCGGTTTTGCAGTAGCAATGGTAGGAGTAGCACGCATTATAAAATATTTGAAAATAACTAAAAATGAGGATAGTATCAAAAAACAAAAAATCAACGAAACTGACGAAAGAAATCTATCAATTATTCAAAAGGCAAAAAGTGCAACTTTCTCTATATATCTTTTAATCAGTTGCACAGTTGTAATTATTACAGCGCTAATGGATATGCCCGATGTTGCAAAATGGATTGGATACTCCCAATTTGTTCTTGTAATCATTTATTGGATTTGCTACTTTATATATCAGAAAAAATCATAATCTATATAAGCATTTAATGTTTTATCAAAAAAATTTGAATTTGACAAGGTGATTAAGGTGATAGATATTACTGTTTGGATGCAAAACTTCTTGCAGATATTAAACGAGAATTTTAGAGACCGTGTGTGGTTTGTCGGTTTGCAGGGTAGTTTCGCTCGTGGCGAAGCAACAGAAACAAGCGATATTGATGTTGTTGTAATTCTTGATGAATTATCTGCTATGGACCTTCAAACTTATAATAACATGCTGGACACCATGTCTCATAGGGAACTTATTTGTGGTTTCCTTTCGGGAAAAAAGGATATTATGAATTGGGAGCCATCTGACCTATTTCAGTTTTGCCATGATACAACAGCGATTAAGGGAAGTCTTGATGAAGTTCTAACGGTTGTTGACGAAAGTGCTGTGAACAGGGCAATCAAATTTGGTCCCTGCAATATCTTTCACGGGTGTGTTCACAATATGCTCCATGAAAAAAGCGAAGATATTTTGCGAGGTCTATATAAATCAGCTTCTTTTGTTGTACAGGCAATTGTCTTTAAGCAGACGGGAAACTATATTAAACATCAAGAAGAATTGCTTTTAGCCGCAATGCCTGATGAACAAGTCATTTTCAATACATTTTTAAGTTTGAAAAAAGGTGGCACGGTTGATTTTATTCCGATGTCCGAAATATTGTTTGATTGGTCAAAGAAATGGATTGTTGAAAATAGTTAAGTCAATTCCAACACGTCGAACAGTTAAACAAATAAGAATTTGTAGGTGCGAATAATGAGAAAGAAATTATCTGAAATGAGTTTAGAAGAACTGTGGCAGTTGTTTCCCATCTTCTTAAAAGAACATCAAGAATATTGGAAAGAATGGTTTTACGAAGAAAAAATTTTGTTGCAAAATGTTCTTATGAATAGTGTTAGAATAAGTCATATAGGAAGCACGGCGGTACCTTCTATCTGGGCGAAACCGATCATTGACATTCTTGTGGAAGTTCCAAAAGGTAGTAATTTACTTGACTATAAAGACTTGATTATCAAAAGTGGCTATATTTGTATGTCGCAGAGTGATAAGGGATTGTCTTTTAATAAAGGATATACAGAGAATGGATTTGCTGAGCGGATATTCCACTTGCATTTGAGATATGTAGGTGATAACAATGAATTGTATTTCAGAGATTATCTCATCGAGCAACCAAATGTGGCAAAGGAATATGAAGAATTAAAGTTAAAGTTATGGAAGCAATACGAGCATAACAGAGATGCTTATACAAATGCAAAAACTGAATTTATAAATAAATATACCAAAGAAGCAAGGATGCTGTATGTGAATAGATACTGACGAATTCCAATTCTATCAAAAATAGTGGATTCCTGCGGAGTAAGTGGTCTTTTTAGTTTTACATTATCGATGATTTGCACTATGCTCTTTTCTGTATTGAACAGGTGACATTCCAACCTTTCGTCTGAATGCATCACAAAAGTATGAGGCAGAGGTGAAGCCCGTTTTTTCGGCAATTTCATTAATGGGAATGTTAGTGTCTTTAAGATATTCTTTAACGTGGTTAAGCCTGATTATGTTGCGGTATTCAAGGGGGGATTCTCCTGTAATATCCTTAAAAACCCTTAAAAAATGAAACTTACTCATGTTGCATATTTTTGCATAGTCATCAAGACTATAGTCCATATAATACTCTTTATTCATTTTTTGAATTACAAAAGATATTTTATCAAAATATTTTTCTTTTGCAGAAGTTTCTTTTCTTGACTTTCTTTCAAGAAGAGAGAAAATAGTAAAAAGCTTTGATGTACATAATTTCTCATAGGCGGGTTGTTTTTTCTGCAGTTCGTCTATTATTTCTTCAAATAAATCACATATTGCTGTGCTAAGTTTTGAATTGTACAAGACAGAGCTTTCGAATTCAAACAAATCAAAATTATCGGGCGCATCAAAGTGAATAAAATAAAATTCGCCCGGTTTGTTGTCAATATAAATATGCTCTTGTTTTTCAAAGGGTCTGAAAATTATAAATGAACCTTCTTCACCAACAATTTCATTTTTTAAGTAAAAAAGCTCTTTCCCTTTTGCTATGTAAAATAATAAATAGTCTGACCGTCCTTTCGGGCGGTCTATTTTTCTGCCTTTTTGAGCAAAAATATGACCGCTGCTTATAACCGATATTCCGCCAATACCTGTTTTTGAGTCCTGATATGCATTGAAAATCATAGTTACGCCCTCCTAAAATAGCAATAAACATGAATTTTTAATCAATTAGTTGTATTTACACATTCCGATTATAACACTATAATAAAAATTAGTCAATTATATTGGGGGTTTAGATTTATGGCAATAAAAGAGGAGTCCTTCAGAATAGGATGCGGCAGATATATTCAGGGTAGGGGATATATCGAAAAATTGGGCGATGAGGTATTACGCCTTGGTGATTCTCCACTTATTATCGGAGGAAAAACCGCCCTTGAAATCACAAAAGAGAAAATAGAGAAAAGCCTATGTGAAAAGTGCAAAAAATATGAACTTTTAATACATACCGGAACATGTAACGAAGAACGGGCAAAAGAGATCGCCGAACATGCACTGAAAAATAATTTCAATGTCATAGTTGGTGTGGGCGGTGGTGTAATTTGTGATTTTGTAAAGCTTGTTGCATATTTAGCAAAGCTTCCCGTGATTAATGTTCCGACCTCCAGTGCAACCTGTGCGGCATTCACCCCCCTCAGTGTCAAATATACACCCGACGGAAGGACTGTAGGCACTGTTCATTACAAAGATGAAGTGAACTGTGTAGTTGTCGATACTGAAATCATATCATCCGAGCCTGTACGCCTGTTTCTTGCAGGAGTGTTTGACTCCCTTGCAAAGTTTGTTGAAATAAAGCACCGATTCACCGAAGATACAAAGGAATATCCCGTTGGTCTCGATTATGCCTATGTTATGTCAAAGTATTCTCACGCTCTTTTAAACGAAAAAATGAAAAAATGTATTGATGATATGGAAAATGGTGAATTGTCTGACGATGTTGAAAACGCTATATTCACAGCAATATCTGCCACAGGGGTTATCAGCGGTATCGCCAGAGGATCAAATCAGACGGCTCTTGCTCATAAGTTTTACGAAACATCAAAATTCTTTTTCCCTGAAAAGGTAAAACCCTATTTGCACGGAGAACTGGTTGGGATCGGACTTCTTTTGCAGAATCATTTTAACGGTGAAGAAGAAAACAATAAACTTTTAATTGAAATGATGAAAAAATATAATATGCCATGTAGTATAACCGATGTCGGAATAGAGCCGACAGAGGATACTTTTAATTCTTTTTATCAAAAAATCTGCAACAGCAGTGCCATAGATGCTCAAAATAGTGCAGAATGCGAAAAATTTAAAGAAAGCCTCAGATATCTCTGGGATATTAAATAAAAATTAAGGAGTCAGAAATGAAACAGCAAATTATAGAAAATATCGAAAAAAACAAGATAATTGTCATAGTGAGAGGTGTGGAAAAAGATAAATTAATTTCTCTTGTCACTGCAATGTATGAAGGCGGAATACGTCTTGTGGAATGTACCTATGATGCATCTGGTATTATAAGTGATGAGGAGATTGCATCAAACATTGCCATGCTGTCAGATCATTTTGGCGAAAGTATGGTTATTGGTGCAGGAACGGTTATAACCGAAAAACAGGTTGAACTCACAAAAAATGCCGGAGGAAAATTTATAATTTCGCCCGATGTGTGCGTTGATGTTATCAGAAAAACCAATGAACTGGGTCTTGTTTCCATTCCCGGTGCAATCACACCCACAGAGGTCTCAGATGCACACAGAGCCGGGGCAGATTTTGTGAAACTTTTTCCCATAGATTTTTACGGTTCAAAATACATAAAAACACTTAAAGCTCCTTTGTCTCATGTCAGAGTTCTTGCCGTAAACGGTATTACTGCCGACAATATGAATGAATTTTTAGATGCCGGAGCTTGTGGTGTTGGCGTTGGTTCCGGTATTGTCAATAAAAAAATGATTACAAGCGGTGATTTCGAAGGGATTACCGTTCTGGCGAAAAAGTATACCGAAATAATTCAGGGGTGAACGTGCCATGGTTTTAAGCTACGAAGAGATAAAATCTCTTACAACAGGAGTATCAACCGTTATTGAAAGCTTTGACGGAATAAGATTTCATCGTTTCACAGCAGAGCAGGAAGCATACTATGAAATAACAAGTCCGAATGCTGAAAGGAATTTTTACGACAGATGCCTTGCAACAGCCGGCGTCAGAATGATGTTTAAAACAGACAGTAAGACCTTAAAATTAAAAGGAAGCGTTATCAAAAGAACATCACGAAATTATTACTCCTTCGATATATTTGTAAATGGAAAAGAAATTGGTAATATTGACAATTTTTCCAATGTTGAATTGTCCGACGATTATACCGAGCAGGAGTTTCCGTTAAGTGACTTTTCCCGTGAATTCTCCCTTATCGAGGGAATAAAAGAGGTATGTATATATTTCCCGTGGTCTGTTGAAGTTGTGTTGAATGAGCTGTCAATTGATGACGGTGCATTTGTGCAGCCTGTGAAGAGAGAAAAAAAGCTTCTTGCCTTTGGTGATTCCATCACTCAGGGCTATGATGCATTAAGACCTTCCAACAGATATGTTTCAAGGCTTTCGGATATGCTGTACGTTGAGGAAACAAACAAAGGCATTGGCGGAGAGTTTTTTGTTCCCGAGCTTGCAAGGTGTTCAGACGATTTCGAACCCGATTATATAACCGTTGCTTACGGAACAAATGACTGGAGTAAAAAAAGTGAAGATGATTTTATTTTAAGATGCAAAAGCTTTTTTGAAAATTTAAAATCAAACTATCCTCATTCAAAAATATTTGCAATTACGCCTGTGTGGCGTGCCGATTATCAAGGTAAGCGAAAGTTTGGTAATTTCGAAAATGTAGAAAAGGGAATCAGAAATGTCACTTCTGATTTTGAAAATGTTTTTCTTATTCCCGGCTTTAATTTGATAAATCATGAGCGAATTTTCTTTGCAGATTCAAGACTTCACCCCAACGACGAAGGATTCATAAGATACAGTGACAATCTTTACTCTCAACTCGTTAAACATCTTTAATAAAGAATTGTATCAAAAAAGGGTGAACTCATTCAGAGTCAACACCCTTTTTGCATTGAAGTCGTAAATATAACGGTTATTTACTCCACAGGTTATGTAACGTCTCGGAAACTATGTCAACATTTTTTCTGCAATTATCATAATCGGAAGTAAAATATGCCATAAATAATGCGTCCATTGTTGCAAGCTGACTGATTCTTGATGTCAGTGCGATTTTGTGGAGAGGACTTTCTCGTGTCTGAGTTTGCAGAACAACATCTGCCATCTTACATATGGTGCTCCCCGGGAAGGTTGTTGCGGCGACCGTGTAAATACCCATGTCCTTGGAAAGCTTCATAACGTCACAGGTGTTTTTGGTTTCTCCTGAATGGGATATGCAAACAACAATATCGGATTTTTCCATGGCAGACAATAATACAGCTGCCTCAGACACATCATTACAACAATGAACAATTTTTCCTGCTCTCTGAAACTTGTACTTGGCATCACTGCACACAAGGTAAGATGTGCCCATTCCGAAAAACATCATTTGTTTTGATTTTCGGATTCTGCTTGCTATTTCTGTAAGTTTTGAGTAATCAAGCTCTTTTAATGTCAGCCGGATAGATTCCATTTCAGAACCGAGAGCTTTTTCAACGGAATCAATAACAGAATTTGATGCTTCTTTAATGTCAAGTATCAATTCCTCGTGGTCCGGCTGATGAGAGGCGAGGTACAAACGGAATTCCTTGTATCCGTCAAAACCCATATGCTGGGCAAGTCTCACCGGTGTAGCAACGCTTACTTCGCATTTTTTCGCAATTTCATGCACACTCATCTGAATTGCGTTACTGTAATGTGTCATTATGTAGTCTGCAACACATTGTTCGTTTTTAGTAAGCTTGCCGTAATTATTGGTGATAATCTGAATATAATCTTCGTTCACATATTCCACATCCTTTATTGGATAGCTTCTGTCTGATTACATTTTATCACATATTTTTAAACATTGCAATCAAATAGATATAATTTATTAAAAATCAAATATTTTAAAGAATTATATTGACAAAATATCAGTATGGTTGTATAATTGTTTCAAAGATTAAAAGGGATGAAATAAAATTACAAAAGGTGAAAATTATGGTAAAATTTCTTGCAATAGATATTGGAGGAAGCAAGACAAAATTTGTTGTTTTTGATGCAGAGTTAAACATATTGCACACCTGCGAAAGCCGGGGATATGGACTTAGTACCGACTCGGATGATGATATACCTGAGTTTAGTGCAATTTTGTCTCGCATTGATTCAGATTATTCAGTATGTTCGGTAGCAGTTAACCTTGGCGGTAAAAACAAAGAACAGATATTTCGTATTGTGTCGTCTGTTTTTCCTGAAAGCAAGGTGTCTGTTTGGCGTGAATCTGAGGGTAGGGCATCTTTTGCTCTTGGGAACAAATATGGTGCCGATGCAGTTCTTCTTGCTGGTACGGGAACCATAGTCACAGCTTTTGACAAAAGCGGAAAAAGCATTATAAGCGGTGGATGGGGTATGAACATTGGCGACGGAGGAAGTGGCTACTACATAGGTTTAGAAGCCGTTAAGCAAAGCCTTGCAGCTCTTGATAACACCGCACCTCTTACTGAGCTTCAAAAGGAAATTACAGGACTTGATAGTCCGATTTCTCCGTACTGTGAAACCTTGTCTATATGTAAAATACGTGATGAAGTCAGAAGTCGCATTTTTCCACTCGAACGAAAAAACATTGCGTCTTATGCAAAAGTTGTTGCTCGCCATTGTGAAAATGGTGAATATGATGCTCTTCTTATAATGAGAGATGCCGCAAGAGAAATGGCATCACTTGTTGCAAATTGTGTCAACAAGCTTTTGCCGTTCAAAGCTCGTAAAGTTGTTGTATCGGGCGGACTTGTAAGAGCCGGGCAATTCTGGAAGGAAGAATTTGAAAAAAACGTTGCTTTGCAATGTGATATAAATGAATTTGTATATGAAAATGATGGCATATTGCTTGGAACACAACTTCTGGCAATAGAGCAGAAAAATATGGAGGTATAAAATGTTTCCCAAAGGATTAATCGTTTCAAGTCAGGCGTTGGAGGGTAACCCCATGCTTGACACAGAAAAACTTGTTTCAATGGCTGAGGCAGCAGCAATCGGCGGTGCAAGTGCGCTTCGTGTTAACGGAGCGGAAGTTGTTTCGGAACTTGCAAAAAGAGTAACTGTTCCTATCATTGGTATCAATAAGGTCAAAGACGAAACCGGACGTACAGTAATCACACCGAATTTTGAGCTTGCAAAAGAAGTAACCGATGCGGGGGCTTCAATCGTGGCTCTTGATGCCACTTTCTATCCCAGTTCACTGAGAGAAGATTTAAAAACACTTATCGATAAAATTCATAATATCCTCGGTGCCAAGGTTATGGCAGATATAAGTACCCCCGACGAGGCAGAAGCAGCAGCTCATGCCGGTGCAGATGCCGTTTCGACCACCCTTGCAGGTTACATACCGGGAGCACTTCATTCCGACGAAGAGCTCTACACACCAAACTTTGATATAATCAAAGAAATTTCATCAAGAAAACTTCCTGTCACTCTTGTTGCAGAAGGCAGATTCTGGCGTCCTGAGGATGTTGCAAAAGCATATTCTCTGGGTGCTGATGCAGTTGTAATAGGCAAAGCAATTACCAATCCCATGGCTACAACACGTTATTTTATAAACAGAATTAACGAAGCTAAACAAACTGTTGTTTGAACCGATATAAATTTTGTGCTTTGAAATCTTGCGAGGAGGAAAATTTCATGATTACAGTAAATGACAAATTTATGACCGGAGCAATGTATGCACCTTTTTGCCGCACTAAGCATGCGCCAATGGAAGAATGGGATTCTGATATGAAAACAATGGCTGAGCTTGGTTACACATGTCTTCACGGTTTTGCAGAATGGCACGACGTTGAATATAAAAAAGGATGCTTTGATTTTTCAAAAATAGATTATTTTGTTGAATGTGCGGTCAGAAACGGTCTTGTACCCATAGTTAACATTGCCACTCAGAACGGAGTGGGTTTCTATTCGCCTCGCTGGCTGATGGAAGAACTTCGTGGGAAAAGCGAGGGATTTGTTGATTCTTTGGGTCAAAGTCCTGTTCAGGGCGAATATGTTATCCCATGCCTCGATGACCCTGCTTATCAGAAATATTCCCACCGCTATCTTACCGAAGTTGCCCGTCACTTTGCCGGGGATTCAAGAATCGGGGCATATGTGCTTTGGGGTGAACCCAATCTCTATAGCCCACGTCCCGGCAACGGTATAATTTGTTACTGTTCTCACACAAAAGCCAAATTCAGAAAGTGGCTTGAAAAAAGATATGAAACAATTGATAAGCTTAATGCTGTCTGGGGAAATGAAGGACCATCGTGCTATGATGATTTTTCTCAGGTGAATCCTCCCACAGGATACAGCCGTCAGCTTGGCGGTTTTAATTCATGGGAGGACTGGCGTGAATTTATGGAGTATAATCTTGCCGGTCACATTAAGGATGCAAACCGCATATTCAAAGAAAACGGTGCTCTTCAGCCCACCATTACAGAAATGCTCCCCGGAATAAACAACGGTATAGATTCCTGGAAGCTGTCTGAATGTACAGATATCATAGGTATAAGTCTTTTTGGTAAGCCGACAAAAATGGCTTCCCTTTATATGACAGTGTCCGACAGTATGGCAAAGGCACTTAATAAAAGCACTTTTGTCATCGAAGCAGGCGGTGGTTCAATCAAATTTGACAATCCGGGCGATTTTGCAGTTTCGGCATTCACACCATCGGCAGAGGAACTTAAAACCACACTTTTGATGCGTGCCGGATATGGAGTCAAAGGACTGATGTACTGGTGCTGGAGACCCAGACTTAGCGATACTGAGGGCAATGACTTCGGTATGTGCAAACCAAACGGCAAGCCTCTCAAAAGAACCTGTGAAGTCGGTAAGCTTGCCAAAAGACTTGAAGAACTTTCGGATGTGTATAATTCTTCTGTAAGAAAATCCGATGTTGCAATCTTCATGTCTCAACAGATAAACCACATTATGGAAGGCGAAAAGATGACCGGAAACTATCTTAACTCACTTACCGGTGCTAACCATATGATGACAGATTTGCATATTAATTCTGATTTTATTTGTGAAAAGGAAATCCTCAAAGGTTCACTTAAGAAATATAAGGTTCTTATTTTGCCTTGTACATACATCATCTCTGAAGAATGTGCTTTAAAAATTGGCGAATTTGTCCGTGATGGCGGTCATGTAATTGCCGATTACATTCTTGCCGAAAAAAGACCGGGAGGACTCTGCTATCGTGATCTTCCCGGTGCCGGACTTGACAAAGTGTTTGGAATAGACCGTGAAGATGTACTCTATATGGCTCACCCCACAATGGTTAAGGACAACACATTCGGAATTACAATTGACACATTCATAGAAGAAATAAACCTCACAGATGCAAAATCTGTCGGGGGAGAATACATGCCGGGTTATCCCATGGTAACCCAAAATGAATATGGAAAGGGCAGAGCAACATACATCGCAACTCAGTATTTTTCAAGCTATAGAGCAAAACCTTCTCCCGAGATGAGAAACCGCATAGCGGAATATATTTCTCATTGCGGTGTTGTGCCTTATGCATCATTTAAATCGGAAGATATGAAAACATCTTCCGCTCTCATCACAACGGCAATGTACGATAAAAACGGTAAGGTGAGGGTTCTCACCGTAACAAACAGCGATTATTATCCCATTTCCGACACAATGACAACCGCAAGCGATTCATTCAGACTTGTAGAAGAAAAAGAAAATGTAAAAATTTGCACTGAAGACGGTAAATGCAGTGTTAAATTCGAGCTTGGTGCATTAGAATCTTTTGCAATATATGTTGATTGATTTATGTTCCAAATATACATTTTCTATTCCTGAAATCACATTTACTTAAATTATACCATTTGATAAAATTATATTATAATACAAATTCATTGAATGGAGAGAGGTTTTATGATAACACAAAAAGTCGAACTTAAAAATCCGGAGCGTTTCTCCGACGAATATATTATTCCGCGTAGTAAACTTGAAAACGCAATAGAAAAAGCCCTTGATAAAACTGAAATAAACCTTGCTAAATTCGGTGAAAAATTCGTTGGAAATTCATCTGTTAATCTGAAATATACCCCCGGTGAAAATGATAACTGGGTAAGCGGTATGCACACAGGTTTATATCTTCTTGCATATGAACTCAGCGGAAACAAAAAGTTTCGTGATGTGGCAGAGGCACAGATTCCTACCTACAGAGAACGCCTCGATAAAAGATATCACCTTGGTACTCACGATGTAGGATTTACCTACACCCCGTCCTGTGTGGCATATTACAAGATTTTTGGTGACGAAAAGGTGCGTCAGACAGCTCTTGATGCTGCAGAATATTTTTATAACTACAGCTATTCAGAGAAAGGCGGATTCATTATCCGTGTTGCATCAATGAAAGACGAAATAGGCTGTCGCACAATGATGGATACCCTTATGAATGCTCCGCTTCTTTTTTGGGCAGGTAAAGAGACGGGTGATGAAAGATATACAAAAGCCGCGATTTCACAAAACAAAATTACAGAAAAATATCTGATACGTGATGATGCCTCGTCTTTCCATCACTATCAGTTTGATCCTGAAACCCATGTGCCTGTTAAAGGTCTCACTTTCCAGGGCTATGCCGACGATTCCACATGGGCGCGCGGCCACAGCTGGGGGATAAGCGGTTTCCCAATAACCTATTCCTATACAGGCGACGAAAAACTTTTCGTCCTTCACCGTGACATTACATACTATTTATTAAACAATCTTCCGGATGATCTTATTCCGTATTGGGATCTTGACTTTACAAGCGGCGACGATCAGCCACGTGACAGCTCAACCGCGGCTATCTCTGTTTGCGGTATGAATCAGATGTGTAAATATCTTCCCGACTCGGCACCGCAGAAAACAATCTATAAAAACGCTTCTGCTGCCATGCTTGATGCGCTTATAGACAAATGCAGTGTGAATCCGGAAGATGAAGCCGAAGGGCTTATTGCCCATGTTGCCGGAGCTGTTCCGCAAAATATAGGCATAGATGAGTGTGCAATGTATGCAGACTATTTTTACCTTGAAGCTCTTACAAGGTTCTATAAACCTGATTGGCAAATGCATTGGTAATTGTTATTTTGTTCCTTTTATCATACTTGAGGTGACTTTTTTACATTTTTTGATTGTTGCAAGTATGATAAAATGATTATGAGCTTTTTGGTTTTTTGTATTATCCGGAGGTGAACATTCAGCTTGTTGAAAAAGATATTTTGTGCATTTGTGTTTATTGTTTTATTTACATTGCATGTTTCAGCATTGGCAGAGTCAAATGTTTACTATGATATTTCAAAATTGTCTGACTACGACAGCACCGTTGATACTACTGCCGAAAGACTGTCCGTTTCATATCTTCCGAAAAACGGAAACAAAATAAAAAAAACAGGAAACACTTTTTATGTTGACAGAAGTGTCGATAATTCTATCGATTGCTTTGCAGAGCTTCAGATGCCCGATCGCTTTACGGAAGCTGATAGCTTTGTCATAGATTTTGTGTTTGAACCTGTTCAGATTGGAACATCACTCAGGATTTTCAGGGCAAATCAGACGTCGGGCGGTTCAAGTTACGATTTTATTTCAATCCATCCCGGAAGTGATACTCCCGCCAGACTTAAAATTCTCGGCAGAACAGGCTTAATTCCCATTCCGGCTGGTGAAACACGAATCAGCCTTTGCGTCGGCTTGTCGCAAAAGAAAGCTGATGTTTACATTGGTGATTCTGTTATCAGTGATGTATCACTGGACATAGACGACAATATGTGCATCCGTTCCTTTTGGATTGGAACAAACTCGGGCGGAGGAGCTACCTCGTTTTATATAAAAGATGCAAAAATATACGGAGGTACAACGCCTTCGGATACAACAGACTTTCCCTATATCAGATCAAGCGTTATGGATAAAAACGATGGTGGTATAAAAGCAAGAAAAATTCTTGGTTCATCAATGGCTTTTTCGGAATCTGTTTTTTACTTTGACGGTAACAAGCTTGATCCCAACGAGGTATTTGGTTCTTCTCCCTATATAGATAACGGTGTATTGATGATACCACGCACGGCTTCGAAATTATATCTCGGCGAAACCGTCAATTCCGTAAAGAATAAAATTATTTTTTCTTTCGGAACGGCATACACGGGGGATATGTTCTACACCCGTACTGACGGAACAATCGTTGAGCTTTCCTCGCCGATGGTAATTAAGGGATCTGACATTTTTGTACCACTTGTTGATATGTGCAAGGCTCTCGGCCTTAACTATTATGAAGATTCAAGAGGATTTGTTGTTATAAATAAAGAAAATGCAGTAAATTTGTCAAATTCTCCTGTTACATATAAAAATGCCGAAAATTCCGATGTGATTCACCGTTTTTTACATTTTGACAGACCAAGCGGCAGTGAACTTGTTGATAAAATTAAATCTCTTAATCATACCAGGCCTGCGTTTCTCGTGGATTCATCACGTCTGGCTCAGGTTATGGAAAATATTAATACTAATTCCGACAGCGCACAAATGGCAGCCTACACAATAGCTCAGGCAGATGCTATTCTCGGATTGCCATGCGTTGAATATAAATATCAGGATAGCATCAGACTTCTTGATTCGTGTCAAAGCGTAAAATCACGAATGCAAAAGCTTTGTCCGGCATATTTGATATCCTCTGAAACAGAACGTGACAAATATGCACAGAAAATCTGGGCAGAACTCCAAAACTGCCTTAATTGGCAAAATTGGAATACAAACAAGCATTTTCTCGACAGTGGCATGCTTGCTCCCGGTGTTGCACTTGCCTATGATACTTTGCGTGAATACCTGACAGATTCTCAAAAGGAATGGGTCAGAGAAAGAGTTTACGATTTGTATCTTGATTTTTGTATAAAAGCATATCAGGGTGCATATTACGGCTCTGAATTCCGCTATTCAACCACTAACTGGGGTGCGGTTTGTTCCGGAGGAATAATTAGTATCTGTCTTGCATTTGCTCCCGATGTCGAGGGCGATTACAGGACAGATGTTGAATATCTTATTGAAAACGCAATGCATTCAATGGAATTTCCTGCATCAATGCTTTTCCCCGACGGTGCATGGCCCGAAGGGGTAGGATATGGTGGATTTGTGGGTGAATTTTTGACATCATTCTGCATTGCACCACTTGTTAATTATTATGGAAGTGATTGTGGATTTTTAAGCCTTGACGGATATGAAGGCTTGTATGAATTTCCACTCACCCTTTTTGGACCTGCCGGCATTTTTAATTATTCGAGCAATGCATGGACAGGCAAACCCTACTACGGTGCCTATGCTTATCAGGCGGCGCTTCTTTCGGACAATTCTGCTGTAATGTCAGTTCAGAAAACCCACCGCAAAATGTTTGGTGGGGGCGCTTCTTCTATGGATGTGTTGTGGTACGAACCGTCAATGTATGATCCTGACTGTGCATTGCCGCAAGACATATATTATTCAGGTGCCGGAATCGGTGTAATGAGAAATTCATATGAAAAAGAAAGTGCATCATATGTCGGAATTTGTGCCGGTGTGACCGATATTTACGGCTCGCATTTTGATAAAGGCTCTTTCATTTATGATTGTTTTGGAGTCCGCTGGGCAATGGACCTTGGATTTGATAATTATAACGTCGAAGGCGGCTATCATGGCGAGAGCGGTTCAACACTCTACCGCAAAAGAACAGAAGGTCACAATTGTGTTGTTATCAATCCGACTTCCGACAGCACAGGTCAGCTTCTTAACGCAAACACATATCTTGAACGCTCTGATTTTTCAGACGGAAGCGGATATATGATATATAATCTTACCGAAGCATATTCCGACAATGTCAACGAATATAAAAGAGGATTTTATCTTGGTGATGGAAGGGAAACTCTTCTTGTCAGAGATGAAATCTCACTGAAAAAAGAATCGGACATTTATTGGTTTATGCACACCGAAGCAGAGATTTTACTTGATGAGAATAAAAAAGGCGCAACTCTCATAAAAGAAGGCAGAGAAATGCGTGTCATGGCAGATTGCAGTGTTGACGGATGGTATTTCGAAGTCAGAGAAGCAGAACCTTTTGACGAATCAATGAAACGAGAAGGTGAATATTCCCGTGAGGGAATAACAAAGCTTTCGCTCATAGCAAAAGCATCGGGCGATATAACAATAACGGTAAAACTTGCCCCCCTTGGCATAAACACTTTTGAACCGTTGCCGCTTTCAGTTTGGGAGTGCGAAAAAAACTACACGCCGCCTCCCGTAAGTGACATAAGGTGGTCAAAGGGAAAAATAACTTTTGATATAAACAATGATTTCACATCAGAAAAGGCATTTGTTGCCACATATTCCGGTTCAAGCCTGCAAAGCATCAACGGATTAAATTTGAAAGAATCCGATGTATTTGAAATTTCGGACGTGACTCACACAAAAATCTTTTTCTGGAATGACTTAATTCCCCAATACAGATATTATGAATTTAATTCAGAAAGGAAATGAAAAAAATGAGAGTAGCATTTTATGAAAGTGACATAACACCACCTCTTGGAGGCTTTATTTCAGGTCATTATGCCAATGTAAGAGGAAATGATGTAGTAGACAAGCTGTATGCAAAAGCAGTTGTCATTGAAGACGGAGACAACATTGCCGCTTTAATGGTTATGGACACAGTTCATATTCCCGGTGATGCACGTGACGCCATCACCAAAAGGGTTTACGAATACACCGGTATACGTCCTGAAAATGTTTGTATTTGTTCTAATCATACTCACGCAGGAGCACCGGTTCTTTCAAATCCCGAATTGGAATGTTATGAGGACGCAACATATAAAGATGTGTTTCTGAGACTTTGTGCAGATGCAATCATTCTTGCATACAAACGTCTTGATGATGCTACCGCAAAGTTTGGTTCATGCAATGTTGAAGGCATTGCATTCAATCGTACCTTCGTACTTGAAGACGGTACCTTTGTTACCCATGGCAGAGGAAGAAAAAACATAAAAGAATCCCTTGGCGGTATCGACACCGAGCTTGGCGTTCTCGTATTTGAAAGAGACGGCAAACCCATTGGTGCAGTCACAAACTATGCATGCCACCAGTGCTGCATGGGTCCCATAAAAGGCTACAGCGGTGACTATTCGTCAATAATGTCCAAAAAACTCAAGGAATATTACGGTCAGGATTTCGTCAATGTGTTTGTAATAGGTTGTGCCGGTGATGTTAACCATCATAACCCCGACATTAATGTTCCTGTTCCAAATGATATATATATAACAATGGGACTTAAGCTTGCTGAAGGTGCAAAGACCTCAATTGACAATGCAACAGATTCCAACGGTAAGGTTGGAATGATTACCGCACCCATCGAATTCAATCTTCGTCAGGCGGATTATGACTATACCAAAGCAAGAGTGTTGCACTATCTTAATACCGATGACCATTTTATGCGAGTAAGAAATCTTCTTCATTACAATTCCAATAATCACAACAAAACCCAGACTGTTTTTGTTCAGGGAATTTCAGTGGGGGATACTTGTATCTACGCTCTTCCCGGTGAGGTTTTTGTGGAAATCGGTCTCGAAATCAAAGAGAAATCACCCTTTAAAAATAACCTTGTTGCTGAAAACACCAACACTCGCAGCGGATATGTTTGTCCCGAAAGAGTGTTTGGCGATAACGATAATTTGTATGAAACAGCTCTTTGCTTCGGAAGCTGCTATGCACCCGATTCATGTGAAAAGCTCATTTCAAAATCAATAGAAGTGGCAAAACTCCTGAAGGAGGTATAATAATGAAAAAAATTATAAGCACAACAGTTTTGTGTCTGGTTATGAGTTTGCTTTGCACCGTATGTTTTGCAATTGATGCAAGTATCAATGCAGACTATGATGCAGATTCAAAGGTTGTATCTCTTACAGGCAGAGCATACGGATATGCTACGGTAAGAATATCTCCCTACAAGGAAGAAGCTGACTCGTTTTCAGCGTCAAATCCGCCGACGGATATTTTGCAGTTTTCATCAAACGGCAGTTTTAATCAGAAGCTTTATATGCCCGAATTTGCTGAAAACGGCAAATACAGTGTATATCTCACTGATGACGAGTCTGATGCCAGTGTAGACTTCATCTACTATGACAAAGAAGGTGCAGATGAAATTGTATCAGATCAAATTAACACTGCATCAACCAAATCCGATTTTATAGCGGCAGTTGTACCGGGCAATGCATCATCTCTTGGTATAGATACAGACGATGCAGATTATTCAACTGATGTACTCGCTCTTATGTACGACCTTGATGTGACCTATGAGGATTCATCTGAATTCTACAATCACTATAATTACTGTAAGGCAATTTGTTCGCTTTCAGGTAAGGAAGATGACGAACTTCTTGCAAAGCTCGAACAGTATGAAAAAATTCTCGGCATAGACTATGACAAAGACTATGAAAACAACCGTAATTTGACAACCGAAGCAAAAGCATTGCTTCTCTCTTTGGTATCTTCTCTTGATTATGCCGAAGAAATTGAATCTGCCCAAAGCATCACCGGCGAGGAAGGTTTCAAAGCAATC
Source organism: Clostridia bacterium (assembly GCA_017397885.1). Lineage (GTDB taxonomy): Bacteria > Bacillota > Clostridia > UMGS1810 > UMGS1810 > RGIG1828. The sequence continues at coordinate 17,655 of JAFQHQ010000206.1, forward strand.
TGGCTTGCAAACTGTGCACTTTCATCTGTTGCATCAACCGAAAGCTGGAAGGATATGAAAGAAATCTATACTTCAACATATTCCTTTCTGAAAAACAATGTGGTAGCAAAAAATTCGTCATATAAATCTTCTTCATCATCATCTGTTTTTTCAAATCTTGCAAAGCTTGACTTTGATTCGGTTGATGACTTGAAAGATAATTTTGATTTGGCAGTAAAGAAATCAAAAAATGAAGATTCCGACAAAAACTCCGGCACAACTTCGGGCAAAGGCAGTTCAGGCGGTTTTTCAGCTCCATCTGTTGCCCCCACCGAGGTGTATGACGAAGTTCCCGGTGTAGATAAAATTGTTCCCACCGAATTCAAATTACCTGTTCTATCGGATGCAAAAACATCTTACACCGATGTTGCACAAAGCGATTGGTACTATTCTTCGGTTGCATCACTTGGTGCTTCAGCAATTGTATCCGGTGACCCCGAAGGAACATTTCGTCCCAATGACAACATAACAAGAGCAGAATTTGCCAAGCTTATTGTTAGTGCTTTCAGCATAAAAGGAGAAAGTAAATCCTTTGCCGATGTAAGCAGCAATTCATGGTATGAGCCTTATGTTTCTGTTGCGGCAGGTGTTGGCATAATTCAAGGATATGAAGGTAAATTCAATCCCGACAGCTTCATTACCCGTCAGGATGCCGCTGTTATAATTTACAGAACTGCAGACCTTATGAAAATTCAATATTCGGGCTTTACCAAGCCCACAGACATTAACGATGCTTCCGTGTATGCATGGACAGCAATCGGCTCTCTTTACAGCACAGGTGTTATCAGCGGTATGGGAGACGGAAGCTTTGCTCCGCTTTCAAATATCACCCGTGCTCAGGCGGCACAGCTTATATTTAACACAATCACCGATATGCAAAATCGACAATAGGAGGTGAGCTTACATGCGAAAAGTATTATCATTTATGCTGTCACTTGTTATGATGCTGTCAATTTTCGGTGTTAATGCCGTTGCATCTGACACTTCATACGACAGTGAAACGTTCTCATTTCTGTCACAGCTTGGCATAACAAAAGATGTCATTGGAAATGAGGATGGCAAAATTACAAGAGCAGAATTTACTGCAATGATTGTCAGAGCACTCAATCTGACAAATCTCACACCGGATACCACACTTTTTGAAGATTGTTCCGACAGCCCGTTTACAAGTGAAATTCACATTGCAAAATCCATTGGTATAACCAATGGTACCTCGGCAAATGCATTTTCGCCAAATCACACTGTAACAGCTCCCGTTGCCGCAAAAATGGCAGTCGCAGCTCTTGGCTACACTGCCAAAGCAGAAGCCACAGGCGGATACCCCACGGCATACCTTCAGATTGCCGCTTCCCTTGATTTGTTCACGGGTGTTAATTCAAACGATGATGTTTTGAGTGTATCCGATGCATTTACGTTTATATATAATATGATGCTTGCAGAGGTTGCAGTTGCATCAGGTGTTGAAAACGGCAATGTTGTTTCGCAAACAGCGGACGGTATAAATCTTCTTACCGAAAATTTTTGCTACACCTATGTAAGCGGAACAGTTGATACGGTTGGCTCAGAGGGCGTAAACTACGAATCCTCTGCCGATAATTCAATTGAAATAGGTGGCACATTCTACAAAACCGAAAACGATTTTTCGCCACTTTTAGGCTATGATGTTGATGCATGGTATGATGATCAGGGATATGTAAGAATTGCAATTCCTTCTTCATCAAACAATGTTGTAACACTTAGCGCCGAAGAAGTTGTAGGCTACACTGATTTCAAACTTGAAACCGAAGATGCCGACAGCTACAAGAAAAAGGTATACAATATCGAAAAAGGCTTTTCTTTTATATTGAACGGCAGACTCATATCCCACAATGATTCAAGCTTTAAATTCAATAAAGGAACTCTGAAGCTTATCGATAATGACGGTAACGGCAAATATGATTTTGTTGTAGCCGAAAAAACAGAATATTTTGTAATTGGCAGTGTTAATGCCGTAAACGGCGTAATTTATGACAGCAATTCTGCTTATAAAAGCATATCACTTGAAAGCGATGATGAATACAGTGTAAAGCTTACACTAAACGGAACTCCGGCTTCTGTATATGACCTTGAAGAAAGTATGGTTTGCGAAGTTCTTATGAGCGAAGATTACAAGCTTTGCAAAGTTAATGCATATTTGTCGGTTGTTTCCGGAGTTGTTGCCGAAAAAGGAAATGATTATTACATCATAGACGGCAAATCATATAAGCTTACCGATTATTTCAACAATCTCGGAATAGATATTAGTATCGGATCGGCATACGATTTTCTGATTTCTTCCGATGGCTCAATTGTCAGTGTTGCCAATTCAGCTTCATCGTCAATGAAATACGGATATTTTATGGACTGTGCAAGCAATGGCGGACTTGAAAGCACCGTGGTTGTTAAAGTAATGACAACAATAGGCGATATTCAGATTTTTACTCTGAAAGATAAAATCGTTCTGGACGGAAAACCGGCTGAGGCATCTTATGTTAAAGACATTCTCAAGCCTGCTGATGTTCCAAAATATCAGGTCATTCGCTACAAGGAGTCAGATGGTGTAATAACTCACCTCGACCTCTTCGATGAAGGCGGCGAGGAATGGGTAGTAGGAGAGTATGAGCCCGATGATAATTCACTCACAAAATATGCAGACAAGCTCTCGGTTCACTACCGTTCAAGCGTAACTTTCGGTATTCCCAATGTATCCTTTAAAAATGCAGTGATTTTCGAAGTACCCAAAGCTCTTGCAACCGAGCCGGATGTGAAATATTCAGATGAGCTGTTTATGGTAAGCGGCACAGGCAGTCTTACCAATGATGCCACATACAAAGTTGATGTTTATGATTACGACGAAAGATACGTTCCTTCTGTAATTGTACTGTACCGCTCCACCGATTCATCAATTCTTGCAACACCATCATCTTCCGGCGTTGGCTACATGGTAAGAGAAATGTCCGATGCTATTGACTCTGAAGGTGTAGCTCAAAAGCTCCTCAAAGTATACGGTAACGGCAAATATGCACAGTATTTCATAGACCCCGTTTCTTATGAGTCTATGGTTAAACAGAAAAAAATTCCGAAACAAGGTGATATTGTCCGCCTTACAACAAATGCAAAAGGTTATGTTGTCGGAATTTCAATTGATGTCACATACGATAAAGAATCAAAAGAAATAAAAGTTAACTACGGTCAGTCCGGTGTGTCAAATCTTTCCTATGATTATCTGTCCTATTATTCAGGCAGGGTACTCGCTATAGGCAACAGTCACATCGCTCTCAATGCCGAAAATGCACCCTCCGGTGCTGTTTCCGGCGGAGGCATAGTTAATTTAAGTCTTGGCAGTGCAAGATATGTTATTTACAACACAACAAATGGCGAAATATATGCAGGTAATTCTCAAAGTGTAGTGTCAAAACTCAGCGCAGGACTTGAAAATGCGTCAAGAGTTGTTTGCAAAACAAGTCACTACAGTGTAGGCACTGTATATATCTACATAGAAGAATAGGAGGTGTCGTGATTTGTATAAACGTATTGTTTCAATTATTTTAAGTGCTTTAATATCGTTTAGTTCGGTATGTTCTTTTGCCGCATCCGAAACCAATAATTCAGACAGCAAAATAATAGTAAACGAAACCTTTGACGATTGCATTGAAAACGGTTCCCACGACACCATAACAATGCAGGGTATTGATGCAAGAATTGTGGATATGGGCGATGAAAACAAAGCTCTGTATTCCAAACTGTGGGTAAACGGTTTTCTTGCAGAGGTTCCACTGAGTTCTACTTCAGAGCGTATGGTATATTCCTTTGATATGCTTGTTAAGGGAAGTGCATTAACAGGTAAAATTCTTAACCTCAGCACATCAACCTCTCTTTTGAAGTTTAACTCCAACAAATCGATAAATCTTGAAGACGGATATCTTATAAACGGATATGGCGGTGAAAGATGGCATAATTATACAGCGGTAATTGATTATAAAAATGCCTGCTATGACCTTTATGTTGACTCAAAGTGTGTTTTCACCAAACGTCTTTTCAACACCAAACCCGCGGCTCAGACAAAAATGTCTTTTGTGTTTATGCCTGCAGATGAGGATGGCATTTCCGAGGTGTTTATCGATAACATAAGGGTATATACCGGAAGCAATATTCTCAAAGAGTCTGCTTTTCCCAAAAAAACGGTTAACACAGAGGCAATAGAGTTTGAACCTACAACAGAAAAACCTTCAAATGATAAAATTTATTTGAATTCGTCAAACCGAAATGGGTTTGACACCGGAACTTTGGTTCTTCAGGCAAAAGCTGACACCAAGGTAGAGTGGGACACTCTCACTCCAAATGGGGGCGAGGTTCTCAAGATGGAACAAACAGGCGGAAATGACTGCTTTGCCGATATTAAGGTGGATGCTCGAGATGCTTTTTCCCTTGTTGTTGAAGCCGATGTAAACATTGCTTCAATGGAAACCGGCACAATGGACCTTTTCAGAACAAACGGTGACGGCTACTCCAATCTTCTTACCATCAACAAAAGCGGCCTTGTGTGTAATGCAACATCCCTTGGAGCACTTCCATACAACGAATGGACCAACATTGCCATTGCCTGCGATTTTATCAATGGCACAGGTGATGTCTATATTAACGGTGCATTGAAAAAAGCCGCAATTCCTCTTCACTCGGGTGGTGTTCGTCCTTCGTATACACGAATTGCATTCCGGTCACTTTCCACAAGAGGACTAAACAAGGTTTATATCAACAATTTCAAAATATACGAAGGCACCGAACCGCGTAAGCTTCCCGAAGCCTCGTCAGGTGAAGAAAACAAAACAATAGTTGACACTACCGTTCATACCATGAACCTTACGTCAATTCAGCACAGTGAAGCTACCTGCAAAAACCGTATCGGTAAAGATAGTGTGTTTATGACTCTCAACAATCACTACTTTATGGATGGTAAAAAGCTTTCGTATGATGAAAATATGGCAGCATTCAAAGACGAAAAAGGAATAGTATTTGTTCCTGCCGACCTTGTTGCAAAAGCTTTTGATACTAATTTCAAATATCAAAGCGGCAAAATTGTTGCAGGAAGCCGTACAGCCGAAGTCGGCTCCGTTGAAGTTTCCGGTGGCAGAGTGCTTGATGCGTCACCTCTTCAAAAGAACGGTGTAATCTTTGTTCCCGCAGCTTCATTTACAACTCAGGTTCTCGGCAAAAATGCCTATGAAGATGACAGAGGATTTGTTCTTCTTTCAAACAATAAGCTTTCCTATGCAAACTCTTCTGCTTCGACAGAAACAATGGAAGCCTCCGATATTATCTATCGCTATATGCTCTATGACCGTCCGAGCGGTGACGAAATCTATGATGCGGTTGTTTCCCGAACAAGTGGCGAACATCCGAGATTGCTTATTCGTAAAGATGAAATTCCTGCTCTTCGTCAGAAGGTGCAGTCAAATGACGCTCTCAAAGAAGCACTTGCACGATGCCTTACAAAATGTGAAGCTCACATAGCAGCCGAGCCCTATGAATATAAGCTTGTGGGCATTCGTCTCATTCAGGCTTGTCAGGATGTGACAGCCAGAATAAGAGACCTTGCAGTGGCAAATCTTGTCACAGCTGATGAAAAATATCTCGACCGTATGTGGTTGGAGATTCAAAACGTGCTTACATGGCCCGATCTTAACCATGTTCGTCACTACCTCGACACAGGAGAAATAGCCCCCGGTCTTGCTCTTGCATATGATATGCTCTACAACTATCTGAGCGAGTCGGAGCGTCAGTATTTCCGCAAAGAATTTGAACGCTTGTTCCTTGATATCGCAGTTGGCATGTACACGGGAACAAGTCCCTATCAGGCTCATGACACACGCCAGATTTCTTCAAACTGGGGCGCGGTAATCGGTGGCGGACAGCTTATGTGTGCCCTTGCATTTATCGACTCCGAACCTGAAGAAAGTGAATTTACTCAAAAATGTAAGTTCCTTGCAGAAAACGCTCTTCAATCATGTGAAATCCCTTTCGGTATGCTCTATCCCGATGGTGCAATTGCCGAAGGTCAGGGCTACTGGACCTTCTACATTGAGTCTCTCGGTCAGGCGACAGAAAGCATTCTCAATATGTGTGGCAATGACTACGGACTTCTTGATAGTCCCGGCTACAAAGAAGCGGCGAACTTCCCGCTTTATGTTCAGTCGCAGAACGGTTATTACTGCTATTCATCATCGGGTCATACCACAGGTGTTGGTTATCACTGTTCATGCAGTGAAGCATATCTGATTTCACGGTTCTACAACAATCCCGAACAGATGGAAGCTCTTAAGGCGTTCAATGACAGCATAAACAGTAAAATGGGTTCCATGAGCATACTCTGGTATGAACCTTCGGATATTGAGGTTGATGTGGCGACATATCCCCTTGACAATGTTTTCAACGGTATGCAGCTTGCAACGCTGAAAGCCGCATGGGGAGATGACTCTGCCGCATTCCTTTCAACCATAGGCGGCGAGCTTCATCCTTCAAATGCTCACTGGCACGCAGGTTCATTTATTTATGAAGATGACGGCAACCGTTGGTTCCACGACCCCGGAAGTGAAAACTATGACCTTCCCGGAGGTACTCACGGTATGGACGGTGCAACTCTCTATATGAAACGTGCCGAAGGTCACAACTGCATTGTAATTAATCCCACAGCCGAAGACCCCGGTCAGGTTACATGGGAATATGCTCCCATAATTAAGATGGAATCTAAGCCAAAAGCAGGGCTTGTTGTTTATGACCTGGATAGCGTATATTCTCATCAGGCAAAATCTTACAAGCGTGGATTCTATTTTGGCGATAACCGTAACTCTCTTGTTGTTCAGGATGAACTCGAACTTCTGAAAGATAACAGCGATGTATATCACTTCCTAACCACAACAGGTAAGGTTACCATTGGTGATGACGGAAAAACCGCATACATCGACGAAGACGGTATGACATTGAAAATCGAATATATCTGTGATGCCGATAAATGGCATCTTGAAGCCCGTGATGCTTCTTCACTCACTCCCGAAATTGCAAGAGAAGGTGAACACTCAAGGGCACATCTTTCAAAGGTTGCTCTTGTAGCCAAGGATTCGGGTAAATTAAACATCAGCATAAAGGCAACTGTGGTTGATGAACTGGAAACCTATTCACCTCACACCTTTGTTCCCATGGATGAATGGACTCTTCCCGATGGTGAAGTTCTTCCAAAACCGACTCTCACTTCAATCTCGGTAAATGGCGAACCTATTAGCGATTTCAACCCGACCATATCTGAATATGCAATTTCGCTTACTGCTGATACACCGATTCCAACTTTCACCGCTACATCTGATGACGGAACTGTTGAGGTGATTCCTCCCGAAACTCTCAATGATGTTGCAAGAATTATTGTTTCAAACGCAGGCGGAAAAAGAGCCTACAGAGTTAAATTCAACTTTATAATCAGAGAATCGGAAGCCCTGATTGAAACAAAACCCGTTAAAGATGTGCCTTCAGATGTTATAAAGCCTGAAGCGGCTTGGGTGTACGCAAGCCACAATCCTCAGGCTGAAAACTGTGACACAAATGTGGCAGACGGCAAAATGGATACACGTTGGTCGTCGAATGTTTTAGGTAACTTTGTTGAATTTGACCTTGGCGAAGTTAAAGATATCGACGGTATAGCCCTTGCCTACATGGATAACCACCGTTTCTACAAATATGATATTCTTATTTCCGAAGATAAAATAAACTACACCAAGGTGTATTCCGGAACTTCGGGTGGATTTGCTTCCGAATGGGAATATCTGCCTCTTCCGGTAAAGGCTCGTTATGTACGTTATGTTGGTTACGGTCACGCAGACGGCGAGTGGAATTCAATCATAGAATTCCGTCCCTGCACCAAACAGTAAAGAGGGGAGAACACTATGAAAAATTTTAAAACACTAATTTCAATATTCCTCACAGCGGTAATGCTCATTACCGCTGTGCCGGTTGCATTTGCCGGCGTCACTGTTGAGGTACAAACGGAAAATTTTGATTTTTCCCTTTATAACGAAGGTTTTTCAGAGAATTTACCTTCAAACATCTCAACCGGTTATGCAGACAGCTATCGCACCAAAACCGAAATCTCCTCTGAAACAAGAGACGGTGATGACTATGCAATGAAGGTTACTGCAACACCTCACACCGGCACCTCAGGTTCAAACTATGGCGATGTAAGAATTGCCTATAACCCTTATCCCGCGGTTAAAAACCAAAAATATACCATTTCCTATGACATCTGCTTCGCAGAGTATGATGTTCCCACCTCCGACAGGGGAATTCTTAAAATTTCTGCAGTTACCCAAGGTAACAGTTGGAATATAAACCGAGGACTTTTCACTTTGTCTGCAAGCAACCCCGACAGAATTTATGCTCAGGGAACAGGAGTGTATATCACAAAAGGCAACTGGTATTCTATAACCCACACCTTTGATGTTGCATCGGGTGTCGAAACAATGGCAATAACCGATTCAGAGGGTACAACACAGAGCGTTACTTCAACAGCTCACAATGTAACTGAAATCAGACGACTTAACTTTGCTTTCCAGTATCCTTGCGAAGTTATGTTTGATAATTTCAATATATCCAGCGGAAGCATGCTTATCTCTGATCTTGAATCCAATGTTTCAACAACAGATGATTTTACATTTAAAGCCGTTGTACCCGAGGGCTTTGACATTGCAAAAATAACAGCCGACGGAAAAGAAATCGGCACTTTTACCTCAGAAGATGGTAAGAACTGCTACCTTGTAACAGTTCCTGCCGGCACTCTTCCCATTGGAAGTCACAATTTAAAAGTAACGGCATTCTACGGTGATTCTTCATCTTCTGTTGAAGCAACGGTAAATATTGCTCAGGTTGCCGACAGAGGTATAGCAAGAACAGACGGAACCGAAACATCAACAGAGGTTGTCACCTTTGACGACTTGCTCTATTCAAGCGGAGCATCCATGAACGATGAAATCGGTTTTACCGAAATTAAATGGAATGCGGCGGAAGCTTCAACCCCGTGGCAGACCAATGCCAATGCTTTTATGGTTCCCGGTCCTTCCGGAAATGAAGACGACTACGGAATTCAACTTCGTACAGCCGGCAATCTCATTCAGATTTTTAAGCTTGACACCGAAAACACACCAAGTAACGGAAAGCTCATTTTCGATTTTGATGTTCTTTGCTCTGCCGATGGAACAAATGTAAAAATGAGTAAGCAGATGGGCAGACCCGATTCTACCACAAGCTTTATTTCATCAAACAAAATCTTTGGACAAATTGAAATTGAAGCCGGAAAGTGGACTCATGTGAATATGGTTTTTGATTTTTCTACTTCAAAATGGAAGGTTATCGCAAACGGTGAAGAAGTCATTTATGATGCATCAACTCAGAATAAGGACTTTTCGGAAATTCGTTTCACCCTTTACAGCTCAAACACTCCCTTTGCCATAGACAACATGACTGCCTATAACACCCGTTTCTATAGCGGTGTAACGAAAACCACCTATTCACTTGGTGGCGTTGAACAGGAAGTCAACGGACCCGTTCCTGCTGATGCCGAATTTGTAAAACTGTATGTAGCAGAAGGTCTCAATCCCGATACAATCGACAACATTACTGTTACAGATAAGACCGGCAAAATGGCAGAGCTTGAAGAACTTTACTACAGCGAAGATGATAAATCGGTTACAATCGTTCCCGACTACGCCTTTCCCGATGCAAGAAGTATAATCGTAAGCTTTGGCAAAGGCTGTGAGTTTGCCGACGGCACTCCCGTTTCTCAGCCATACACTGTTAACTTTGACGTTGAATCATCAATTGTCAAAACAACATCAAATCTAATGCTTAATGGCAAAGTGCTTTCGGATGCATCCGGGCTTTGTGAAGGAGATGTTGTTTCAGCACAGATTACTGCTGAAAACATTGCTCCAGACACAACCGATGTAACCTATGTTCTCACTCTCAGAAAAGTTGTCACAAATGATGACGACTTTGTAACTCAGCTTGTTTCTCTCAGAGCAAAAGATGTTTCTGTCGGAATGGGTGAGTCCGACATTTTCACTCTCGAACTTCCTGCCGTAACAGAGGATGGAAGCTATGAAGTGAATTTGATGATTATAGACAGCTTTAACGGCTCTAAGTCAAAAGCTGAATATATAAAAATTAATTAAAGGAGAGATTAGAAAATGAAAAACAGTAAAAAAATTGTATCATTGCTGATTTGCATAGCAATGCTTATCACTATGATACCAACAGTTTTTGCCGAAGGTTCGGCAATCAGCGTGACTGCAAAGGATGAAGCTGCAGATTTGACTCTTTTCAACGAAACTTTCGGTGCATCGGGTAGTGTCAATGAAAAAGTTACTGCTGCATATGCATCTAATTACCGTACCAAAACTGAATTTTCCTATGTTGAGAAAGAAACTGGTGATTATGCACTTGAAGTTACTTCATCCACTCACACAGGCACATCCGGTAACAATTATGGTGAAGTACGAAATGCTCTGGCTTCCGGTGTAGAAATGGATGTCAGCTCAGGACAGTATTCTATTTCGTACGATATTTGCATTAATAGTTTTACAACAGCGTCAGAAACATCACAAATTTTCACTAAGATATCAGCATCCACAACTCCCGGTGTAACAAGCGGAACAAGCAACATTAACAGAACCGTGTTGACTGTCAGCACAGCTGATAACAATGCTGCTCTTGTTTTTGGAACCGGTACACGCCTTGAAATTGGAAAATGGTATAACATAAAGCATTATTTTGATGTTGTATCCGGAATTGAATATATGACTGTTACCGATGAAAACGGAAATTCAGATGTTAGCACTTATGATGCCTATGATGTTGTCGGTGTTAAGCGTTTTGCTATAAGCTTCTGCATACCTGCTAATGTATATCTTGACAATATTACTCTCAAAAATGAAGGTGTTGTAATTTCAGATTTTGCTGAAACCGTCGATGTTAAAGAAGATGTTTCTTTTACAGCAACCCTTCCCGAGGGTTTTGATTCTGCCCTTGTATATGCTGATGGTGAGCTTTTGTCAAACATTACTCCTGTATCCGGCAAAAACAGCTATAATATTACACTCCCCACGGGAACTCTTCCGGTGGGCAACCGCGAAATTATTGTTTCAGCATCATACCCCGATGGTACAGTAATAAGCAATAAAGTGGATTTTGCAGTTATTGCTGAGTACATAGCACCCTTAACCAAAGATAACGGAACAGCAGTAACTACTGATGTTGTAACTTTTGACTCGCTATACAATTCAGCTACCACGGCAGAGGATGGAACGATTAATATCAAATACACACCAATAATGACATCCGGATGGCAGTGTGATGCTGATGGATATCTCATTCCCGGTCCATCAGGGGAAGAAGGAGACTATGCTCTTAAAGCACCAGGAGGTAAAGTTCTTCAGGTTGCCGGTGTTACAGGTACAATAAAGGTAAATGATGTTAGTCAAACAGTGCATTATGCAACAGAGGGTATTACTGTAATGGAATTTGACCTTCAGGTTCAAAGTGATGTTACTGATTTGAGATTTTATCCTATCAGTAGTGATTCTCAAAGTTTTATGAACGATAACAAAATTCTTGAAACTGTTGATGTTAAGGCTGGTGAGTGGATTCATATCAAAGTTGTAAGTGATCTTGATAATAAGACTACAGATGTTACGGTAGGTGACACTGTAATCCATCGCACTTCAGCAGTTAAAACAAATACCAACATCAGAATGCAGAGTACAAATGGCACTACGTTTGCTATGGATAATGCTGTGGTATACAACATTTTACCCGGCACATCAATAACTTCCGCAGCCTATGACTCAACTGTTATTACAAACAAAACTGTTCCTGCAAGTGCAAAAACTCTCAGTCTTACTCTGAGTGATGCAACTCTTGTCCCTACACTTGATGATGTTGAACTCTATGTTGACGGAGCTTCAATAGCACCTGCCGGAGTTTCAACTGTTGACGGAGTTGTTACGATAACTCTTCCTGCTCTTACAGCACACACTGACCTTGATGTTATAATCAAAGATACCGTTGACGGTATTGGAAACAATATTACCGAGACTTTCTATGTGACAGATGCTAATGGTTATTTCTTCAAGTCAGCAGGTGTTGCAAAATCCGGAGACAAGATTATTGGTGGAATTCGACATTTGGGTAACTGTGATTTTTCTACAATTCTTGCTGCGTATAATTCAAATGAGTTGTCAGCTGTACATAGTGCAGATTATAAACATGACACTTCTCCTCACGATTCCAATTCAGCTAAAATTATTAAACACGCAGTATATCCTACCGTTGTAACTCCCGATGTAGCAGATTCCGCAAAAGTTATGGCTTGGGATACTCTTAAATCCGCCACGCCAAAAGTTACAGCACCTTTGTATAATCTTGACTGATTAAAATTATATTATACAATAAGCAGTTTGCTTAATAACCTGAAATCTTTTTAAACGTATAAAATGGGGCAGCCTGTGGGTTGCCCCGGTATATAAAAATGTTGTCAACTTAGTGGGTAAATTGGGGTTTGTCGGTGTGATAGCAAACTACCCAAATGTCATGTTGAGCGAACGTAGTGAGTCGAAACATCTGCTTTTAGATTCTTCGACTTCGCTAACGCTTCGCTCAGAATGACAATTTGAATGTTTCAAACTCCCCGCCAACCCCCGATTTATTCAACTTTATTTAGCAAACAACATAAATACATGGAGGATACAACAATGTTTAATCTTCAAAACGCAATTCTCCCCACGCCTGTAAAAATACTGGACGGAAAACAAAAGGTTTCAATAGGAACAATAGCTTCCCCCGATTGCTTTGTGGACTATACCGCAGGCTCAGATGTATATAACTCTGCAGTGGATGTTATTCGTGCTTCATTTGAAAAAGTAATGTTTTCTTTTCCCGGTGCAGGCAGATTTAAAATTACACTCTCGGTAAATCCGTCAGACCTTCGATTCGGCACAAATGCAAAGCCGGAGAGCTATCTCATCAGCATTACCGACACCGAAGCATCACTTGTAGGATTTGACGATGCCGGTGCATACTATGCGGCTGTTTCTTTTGCTTCTCTTGTTCACAGCGAGGCCTCAGATGTGTTTGTTCCCGTGTGTGAAATCCTTGATTATCCACACTTTGAAAAACGCGGACACTTCATGGAATGTCGCTATGGCAGTGATTTTATGACTCTTGATGATTGGAAGAAGGGTATAGATTATCTTTCGCAAATGAAAATCAACACAATCGTCACCGGTCTCTACGGTTGCTGGAATCGCCAGTTTGACGGTGAGTTTGCTGAATATCAGTACATTCCTTTCAAAAAATATCCTCAGCTTAAAACTCCCCGTCACATTAAATACTACAGTGCAAAAGAGCGTTCCTACATCTACAAAAAAGATGTTCTGCCTGTAATGTATGAAACCGATTATTTTGGAGATATGATTGCCTATGGCAAAACAAAAAATGTCAAGGTTATTCCGCTTTTCAACTCTCTCGGTCACAACACTCTGATTCCCCGTCTTTTCCCCGAGGTTTCGGCAGTTGATGAGGACGGTACCTTCCGAGGAGTCGGTTTTTGCACAAATAACGAAAAAACATATGAGATTATGTTTGATATTTATGATGAAATCATCGACCGCTATCTTGCACCAAACGGCATTGATGCTTTTGAAATAGGTCTTGACGAGGTACACGATGTCCTTGGTACAGATCCTTCTGATTATCAGATATCAAAATCACCAATATGTCAATGCCCCAAATGCCGTGGCAGAAACTATGGCGAGCTGATGATTGAATACATCATTAAGATTACAAAATATCTTAATTCACGTGGTATTAAAGATGTTTATGTATATCATGATATGCTTCTTCATCACGACCTTTTGAATGAAAGCACTGCAGAGCTTTTCAAAAAAGAAGGTGTGTATGACTCGGTAATCATTGACTGGTGGAGCTATAACACCAAACCCGCTTTCTTTGGCGGCAAACCCGAAAGAGTAAACAATCTTTTCCGAAGCGTGGGTAAACCCATGACAGGGTATTATCACTGGTGCCAGCCCATGGAAGCAACCGAAAATATGCTCCTTATGAAGGATCTTGCAATAAAGAATAATTTTGAGGGCATAATTTCCTACAGCTCCTTTGATTACGGTTATGATTTCAACTACCGTCTTTTTGCCGAGACTTGCTGGAATCCCGATTGTGCATCAGACCCCGGCACTTTGGAAAAATATGTATCTATAGTTTTTCCCGAGTGCTACAGTGAAGCTCTTGCCGCAATAAAAACTGCTCATTCCTATATGTCGTCCTACGACAGGAATGTTAACCTTGTTATGTATGTATTTTCATACTATATATACAGTTATCTTTACAAGGATACCGAGTACCCCGAAGATTATCCGGCAAAGGTATTCCGTAAAATGGCAGAAGATGAGGCAATGTATCTTGACAGCCTCAGCAATATATATTATAAAGCGAAAGCTGTCAGAGATTTCTTTGAAACAAACACTTCTTCCCGGCAGGGCAGACAGTGGCAATTCTCGGCATCGATATATATGTCGGTTTGTGACGAGTTCCACACTATCTATACCTGTGCCAAGGAATATAACAAAGGCACAATCAGTGCAGAGAAGTTTGTTTCGGAGCTTGACCGTGTAATAAAATCAAGCGACAAAACAATTGCTCTTTGTGAAGATGTGCGTATCAAAGCTAATCAATACACCATAATCAGAAATATGTCCGTCACAAGACAGTGCGTGTGTGATTTGCGTGATTACATTAATTCTGAACTTAAAAAAGGAAACAAACCGGAAATCGATATTTTCAATTTTGACAAATATCTCAGTGATGTTTCACGTTTTCTGAGATAAAAGTTTATAAAATTACAGAGGTGATTTAATGGATTTTTACGATATTAAGCCTTATGTACGATATGTTGAAAAATTTAGTGGGTCTGATTGTAATATGGAATATTTACAATGCTCTTATGATCATATTATGATTTACACCATCAGCGGGCTCGCAAAGTTGATTGTTTCAGACAATATCTATGAAGCAGAAAGAGGCTCTGTAATTATCGTTAAACCCGGCAGTCCTTACACTTTTGTAGATATGAAAGAATACAAGGCTATTCAAATCCATTTTGACTATTCCGACACCGACTCGGTTGAAAGAGGTTTTTTTATCAAGCCTTCCAAAGCGTCTGATTTTAAAATGAATAAAATAATTGACGAAGAAATTGAACCTGATTCATGTTTTAACCGCACTTTGTTTGTTAAAAAGTGCAATCATCTTGAAACTCATTTCAAAGCCATTCTTTCTGATTTTATAAGCCGTGGTAAATATTTTGACTTGCGGATAAGTTCTGCAATGCTTATAATCCTTATTGACATTTCTCGAACTGTTTATTCGTATGAAGGTAACGAATCAAGGAGTGGTGTAGGCATAATCAGCGAGGTTATAGATTTTATCCATGCAAATTATGATAAAAATATTACCAACGATATGATTGCCAAAAAATTCAATTTTCACTCAAAATATATCAATATACTGATGAAGAATAAAACCGGATATTCAATACATCAGTACATTCTTTTAAACAGAATATCAAAATCCATAGAATATCTGCAGAACTCGAATATGCACATATATGAAATTGCTGAAAAGGTTGGATTCTCCGATCCTTGTCATTTTACAAAATGTTTCAAACAGATAATGGGAGATAACCCCAAAAAATTCAGAGTCAATAAAGGGTGAACAATATGATTCTGTCAGAAATATGTAAAAAAAACAATATAGATTTTGATGAAAAAAAGGTCTGCAAAGCAATTGAGGAAATTCTTAAAATAACCCGCAGAAATATTATTAAGTTTCAAGGCAGATTCCCATCGCGAGTCACACATAACGGTATATATGACTATCAAAAAGAATTTGATGATCAGGATTTATGGTGGCGTGGATTTTGGGGCGGAATAATATGGCTTGCCTATGAATATACGAACGATTATAAAATACGTTGTTATGGTGAAAGAATAACAGAATCGGTATACCACAGCATCAAAAAAAGTGGTATGGGACATAACGACATCGGAATGTTTGTAATTCTGACGTGCATTGCAGATTACAGAATATGTCACAACAAGCTTGCCAAAGAGCTTGTTGTTGAGTCTGCCGATTCTCTTTTAACACGTTATAATCAAAATAACCACATTTTGATATCCTTTGATTTTGAGCGGGATAATGATGTTCTTACTCTTAAAATATCCGGTATGCTTAATGTAATGCTCTTAAAATACGCCTATAATTTTACGGGTAATATAAAATACAAAGAAGCATTTCAACACACCGTAAATCTAATCACTAGGAACAATATTCTTTCCGACGGCAAGACCTATTTTAATACGTATTTTGACAAATTAAGCGGAAAGCCCATTGACACAAGGGTCCCGTATATTGTATGGGAGGATGACGGAAAGCGCACCCGAAGCTATGCATGGGCACTTTATGCATTGGCTAATTTATATTCCATGACCCACGATAACTTCTATCTCGAGCGCTTTGATAAGGTTTTTGATTATATGAAGTCACTGTGTCAAGGCGATAATATTTTTCATCCCGAGTTTTCCAAGCAGGGTCCCATAGACACAGTTTCACCTGCAATTATAGTGGGTGCCATTGCGGAAATGGTACGCAATGATGAAATACCCGGTGCAGGGAAATATGCTGAAATGGCGGCGTATCTGCTTGATATTCTTATTGATAAGTATTCTGTTAAAGCTGAAGATCACGCCGAGGGACTACTATACGGAGCGCATTTGTTTAAGGTTACAACAAACGATATGCAGTCTGTTATTTTAAGTGACTATTTCTACTTTGAAGCTCTTTTGAGTTCTGTTACGAAAAGAAAATCATACTGGTATACTTTAGAATGATTAAAGAAAGGACGTGTGAAAATTATGAAAATTCAGTTTTTAGGCACCGGTGCCGCCGACTGGCCCAAAGAAAAGGACTACACCATGCCTGAATTTCGCAGACTTTCGTCAGCATTGGTTGATGATTGTCTTCTGATTGACCCGGGACCGGGAGTGCCTGATGCCATCGAAGAGTATGAGATAGACATTTCCAAAATAAAATATATTCTTGTGACCCATTCACACGGTGACCACTACAATCAGAACACTTTCGATATGCTTTGTTCCAATGGTGCCAAGCACATTGTTTGTAATGCCGGTGATGAAGTAAACTTTGCCTCTTACACCGTACGTGCCTACATAGCAAATCACGGAACTGCAAAAGATGCGGTTCATTATCTGATTTCAGATGGTGAAAAAAAACTTTTTTATGGTCTTGACGGTGCGTGGCTTATGTATGATGAGATTCAAGCTATAAAGGAATATCGTCCCGATTATGCAGTTCTCGATGCCACAATAGGGGATATTGACGGTGATTATCGTATATTCGAACATAACAATCTCAATATGATAAGGGAAATACAAAAAACTCTTGCTCCATATGTTGGTAAATTCTGTATCAGTCATATGGCAATGACCCTTCACACCGACCATGTCACCCTTGCCGAAAATATGAATAAATCAGGAATAGACACGGCATTTGATGGGATGATTGCAGAGTTTTAAATTGGAGTTTGTAGGGGTGTTTTAAGATGGAATTGACACCGGAGCGAGAGCCTCCTTTGTGTAAAGGGAGGGGGACCGCGTGAGCGGTGGAGGGATTGTAACAAACTGCCTTAATTGCAGTATTTGTGATTGTTTGAGAGTTTATTATTTAACAATCCCTCAGTCACTTCGTGACAGCTCCCTTTACACAAGGGAGCCTTTCGTCCTTGCGTTAAACAGCTCGCTAAACCCCAATTTGAAAAAATATTACGTAAGGAGACTTAACCATGAACAAATATGATGTAGCCGCCTATATTTGGCCGGCATATACCGGTGATGAACCTCGAACACGCATTTTCTGGGAAGAAGGAATTGGCGAATGGCAAACCGTAAAAAATTCAAAACCAAAGCAGAACGGATATTATTGGAACAGAAAACCGTTATGGGGCTATGTTAACGAAGCAGACCCATATATTATGAGTATGCAAATTAATGCGGCAGCCGACCATGGCGTAAATGTATTCATTTATGACTGGTACTGGTATGATAACCGTCCTTTTCTTGAAAATTGCTTAAATGACGGCTTTCTCAAATCTCCCAACCGCAACAGAATGAAGTTTTACATAATGTGGGCAAATCATGATGCAAATACCTTGTGGGACATCAGAAACTCCGACCATGTCGATGAAACCATATGGAGCGGTCAGGTAAACAGGGAACAGTTTGAGATAATAGGGAAGAGATGGATCGAAAAATATTTTACCGTTGATAACTACTACAAAATTGACAATAAACCTGTGGTAAGTATATACAGCCTGCAAAATCTTATTGATGGCCTCGGCGGTGTTGAAGAATGTTGTGATGCTATTGAATGGCTTGATAATGAAGCAAAAAAATCAGGTCTTGACGGTGTTCATTTTCAGGCTATCAGATGGAACGGATTCACCGGAAATCTTACAGGTGTCGACGGCGGAGCTAAAAAGACCGAGAACGATGTTCTCGTAAAGCTTGGATTTGATTCGGTAACACATTATCAATATGTTCATTTTGCCGATGTGAAAAGAAATTATGAAGAAATTACCCTTGATGCAGAAAAAGAGTGGGAAAATGTAAGCAAAGTATACACCATTCCTTACTATCCTCATGTCTCCGTTGGTTGGGACAATAATCCCAGATTCCGTGAATATGACGATAATATAGTAAAGAACAACACTCCCGAAAACATTGAAAAAGCTATGCTTGCCGCAAGAGATTTTGCAGACGGGAACGGTGTAAACCTTATTACCGTAAATAGCTGGAATGAGTGGACAGAAACAAGCTATCTTCAGCCTGATAATGTTAACGGATATGGCTATCTTGAAGCCATCAAAAAAGTATTTTGCAATGATAATAGTAAATAAATTTAAATAATTAGGAGGCACAATATGAAAAAACTAACAAAAATTATAGCTTGCATTTCGGCATTGGTTCTTTTAATCTCTGCTTTTGCAGGCTGTGAAGGCAACAATGTCCAAACCCGCAGAAAATCCGACGGTAAAAGCTTTACCTATTGGGTTAACCTGGATGGCAGTACTCAAAACGCAGGACTTACGAACAACAACGAAATGTTCCTGTATCAGGAAATGGAAAAGAGAACCGGCGTTCACATTGATTTCATTCATCCTGCTACCGGCACTACCGGTGAAGCTGCAACAACAATGTTCCTTGATG
>JAFQHQ010000023.1 GCA_017397885.1 Clostridia bacterium
AGAGCAAAGAATAACTTTTGCACCGTTTTCGATGAGATAGTTGATGGTGGGGAGTGCACCGTCGATTCTTGTTTCGTCGGTAATGTTTCTGTTCTCATCAAGAGGAACGTTGAAGTCGCATCTTACAAGAACTTTTTTACCGGAAACCTGAATGTCTTCAATTGATTTTTTGTTCATGTCATTCACCTCATATAAAATTTAATTTATAACATAAAATAACACTCTAATTGTATAATATTTTTCGTCACTTTGCAAGGTTTTTTTTACCATTTTTTAAAGATTGTTACATTGATATATTTTTAACAAAACTGTTGCTTTAAATATGTGCAAAAATTTAAGCAAAAATAATAGAAGATGCCCTTTAAACAGATGCACCTTCTATTATCTGTATATTTTAAAAAAATATGTTTACCAGTCAAATTTTGTGAGACTACCTTTTGTTTCAAGATTAAAATAATCGTTCTGCCTTAGAGCCTCATAAATGACAATCGCTACTGAATTCGAAAGATTCAAGCTTCTTGCTCCTTTAATCATCGGAATGCGGATACATCTATCTTTGTTCACCTTTAAAAGCGTCTCATCAAGACCTTTGGTTTCCTTTCCGAAAAGAATGTAGTCGCCGTCATTAAACTTCACATCAGAATGTCTGTAAAGCGACTTCGTTGAAGCATAGTAAAAATTACCTTCTTTGTTCTTTTCAAAAAAATCATTAATATCGTCATAAAAGGTAATATCCAAAAGATGCCAGTAGTCGAGACCTGCACGTTTGAGCTTTTTATCGTCAATTTCAAAACCGAGAGGTCTTACAAGATGAAGTCTTGACCCGGTTGCCGCACAAGTTCTGGCGATGTTTCCCGTGTTTTGCGGTATTTCGGGTTCAACAAGAACTATATTAAAGCTCATTTTTAATCCTCCGCCCATCGTCAAAGACTTTCAACAAAAAGTTTAATTCTTTCAAGTGCTGTGTTTATCTGTTTTATGCTGTAGGCATACGATACTCTCACAAACCCTTCACCTGATGCTCCGAATGCGGTTCCCGGAACAACGGCAACCTTCTGACTTTCCAAAAGCTTGTTACAGAACTCTTCCGAAGTCATTCCGGTCGATTTAATGCAAGGGAAAACATAGAACGCACCTTTTGGCTGATAGCAAGTAAGTCCCATTCTGTTGAAGCCTTCGGTAATAACTTTTCTTCTGTTGTCGTACTCACTTACCATGGTGTTTATTGAAAGTTCACCGTTTTTGAGTGCTTCAATTGCGGCATACTGCGATGTTGTGGGCGAACTCATAATTGCATATTGATGAACCTTTGTCATTGCTTTAATAATTTTTTCATTACCAAGTGCAAAGCCAAGTCTCCAACCTGTCATTGCAAAAGCTTTGGAAAATCCGTTTACAACAATTGTACGTTCTTTCATTTGAGGCAGTGATGCAATTGAGCAGTGCTTTCCAACATATGTAAGTTCTGCATAAATTTCATCGGAAAGAACAAGAATATCTTTTTCAATTGCAATTTTTGCAATCTTTTCAAGATCTTCCTTGCTCATTGTTGCACCGGTAGGGTTATTTGGATAGGAGAGAACAAGCATTTTTGTTTTAGGTGTGATTTTTTCCAAAAGCTCTTCCGGAGTAAGTCTGAATTCATTCTCGGCTTTTGTTTCAATTGTTACGGGTACACCACCTGCAAGAGTGACACAGGGCTTGTAACAAACAAAAGATGGTTCATGAATGATAACCTCGTCACCGGGATTTAAAACCGTTCTCATGGCAAGGTCAATGGCTTCGCTTCCGCCAACGGTAACAAGCGCTTCCGAAGGCGAATAATCAAGGTCAAATTTTTTTATGTAGTTGCAAATTTCGCTTCTGAGTTCCAAAAGTCCTGCATTTGATGTATAATAGGTACGCCCCTTTTCAAGAGAGTAGATGCCTTCTTCTCTTATGTGCCACGGAGTGATAAAATCGGGTTCGCCAACCCCCAGCGAAATGGCATCACTCATTTGAGCAACAATGTCAAAAAATTTACGAATTCCCGAGGGTTGCATATCAGTTACTGTTTTGTTAATAAAATTATCCGGATTAAAATTCATATTGTAATCACCTGTCTCGTATCTTTTTCTTCTTCTTCAAAAGTAAAACCTTCGTATTTATATTTTTTCAAAATAAAATGGGTGCTTGTTGCAACAACAGAGTCCATGGTTGCAAGTCTGCTTGAAACAAAATGTGCAACCTTTTGCATGGTGTCGTGTTCAATTGTCACAAGAAGGTCATATGTTCCCGCTACCAGGTATAGTGACTGGACTTCCTGGAATTTGTATATTTTTTCGGCTATTTTGTCAAAGCCTTCACCGCGTTGAGGCGTAACTTTAAGCTCAATAAGAGCAGTTACAACATCCTTACTTGTTTTTTCCCAGTTGATGATGGTTTTCTTCCCGCGGATAATACCGTTATCTCTCATGTCGTCGAGTTTTTTTGCGATTTCGTCTACAGTTGAATCTGTCATGATTGCAAGCTGTTCCAACGAAAGATCACCGTTGTTTTCCATTATGGTGAGAAGTTTTTCATCCATTTTACATACCTCCCGAATTTAATATTGATTATAAACAATCGAAAATTTTTTAAAGATGATTACATTATACACTAAATTTTCCATAAAAACAATGCTTTGAAATTATTTTATTGCTAAAATAATTTGATACAGAAAAAGAACCGCTGATTTCTCAACGGTTCAAATTTGTAAGAATTGATTATTCTTCAACTTCTGCATCATTGTAGGCATCAATAACAGCCTTTTCAATAAGAGATCTTGTTTCAAAATTGATGGGGTGTGCAACATCTTTAAATGTTCCGTCCTTTAATCTCTTGTTTGGCATAGCCACAAAAACTTTATCTTCATTTTGAATAACTTTGATGTCATGAACTGCAAAACAGTCGTCAATTGTGATTGAAGCGATGGCCTTCATTTTGTTATCGGTTTCGATTTTTTTGATTTTGATACCGGTTATCTCCATTATGGATACCTCTTTTCTGTTAGTCATTTTAATTAATTATATAAAAACTTGGATAAATTGTCAATTGTTTTGGCGTATCGAAATCAAAATTTGTTAGATTCAAACAATCGCCAATATTTTATTTTGTTGATTTCGACAGTTAATTTATGGTGTTAATAATTGTTTTTTATGTTTATGATTAAAATTGTCAGTTATATAATTTGTTTTTTATTTATATTTGAATGAGTTATTTTTTGCAAAAAATACTTGATTGTTTTGTTTGATTTGTATATAATAGTATTTAATATGAATTATTGAAAGGAATGATAACATGAATAATGTAATAAAACACAAGATATCAGACAATATGAATCTTTATGTTATTAAAGATGTTAAATATAAAACTGTACATTGTTGCACTCATTTATACAGACCTCTCTCAAGGGAAGAGGCTACTTTTAATGCACTGTTATCCAAGGTTTTAAAATGCGGAACAAATAAGTACAGTTCAATGAATGAATTAAATGTTTATGCCGAAGAACTATATGGTTGCATTTATGATGTTTCTGTTTCAAAAAAGGCAAATCTTCATTCGATTGTATCATCGGTAAATGTTATTGCAGATAAATATACGGGTGAATGCTCTCAAGAGAAAGCCATTGAACTTATGCTGGATCTTATTTTCAAACCCTATTTGCCTGATGGTGTATTCTCGGGTGGTTATGTGGAAACTCAAAAAATAAATCTCGCTGACGATATTGACAGTCTTATTAACGACAAACGTTCCTATGCAAATGTAAGATGCATTGAAGAAATGTGTAAAAATGAACCCAATTCCATTGTTGAAATAGGTTATAAAGAAGATTTTGATACTATTAATGAAACAAATCTTTTTGAACATTACCAAAAGATTGTTTTTACAAGTCCTGTTGATATTTTTGTTGTGGGAGATGTGGATGATGAAAAAATACTTATGTTTCTTCGCTCTTATTTTTCATCTTTCAAATTCGATATTTCTCCGATAATTATTGAACTTGGAAATAAACTCTCGGATGAAACAAAATATGTTGAAGATAACCTTAATGTAAATCAGGGTAAACTTGCACTTGGTCTCAGAACCGGAATTAATATCGAAAATCCTCTCTATTATGCACTTCTTGTAGGAAACAGTATCCTTGGCTCGGGTGCTCATTCAAAGCTTTTTAATAATGTACGCGAAAAGCTGAGTCTTTGTTACTATGCCTATTCAAGACTTGATAAATATAACGGTCTTATGCTCATTGGCAGCGGAATAGAATTTGAAAATTTTGAAAAAACAAAAAATGCAATTTGTGAAGAAATTGAAAATGTTAAATGCGGCAAATTCACTGATGAAGAACTTGAAATAGCCAAGGAATACATTATAAGCAGTTACCGTTCTTATGAGGATTCTCCGGGACTTCTGATAGATTATTACATTTCACTCACATACACGCCATATTTGAAATCCTTGGAAGAAGCATCTGAATGTATAAGCAGAATTACCAAAGACGATGTTCTTAAAGCTTTTGAAAAAGTCAGTCTTGACACTGTGTATTTTTTAAATGGTAAGGAGGGACAGAAATGAATTTCGTAAAAAAACACATAGAATCTCTCGGGGAAACAGTGTACAGCGCTGTTCATTCAACCGGACTCAGAATTTTTGTTATTCCCAAAAAAGGATTTTCAAAAACATATGCCGTGTATGGAACAAAATTCGGTTCCATAAACAATCATTTTGTTCCGCTCGGAAGCGAAAAGGATATAACAGTTCCCGACGGTGTTGCTCATTTTCTTGAACACAAAATGTTCGAACAGCCCGACGGTAGCAATGCTTTTGATCTTTTTTCAAAATACGGTGCAAATGCAAATGCCTTTACATCATTCACAAACACATGTTATCTTTTTTCATGTACAAAATATTTTGATGAATGCTTTGAACATCTTTTGAGTTATGTGAACGAGCCTCATTTCACAGACGAGAACATCGAAAAAGAGCAGGGGATAATAGGTCAGGAAATCCGCATGTATGACGATGACGGCGAGTGGTGTGTTATGTTTAATATGCTTCGCGCGCTTTACGTCAACAATCCCGTTAAAATAGACATTGCCGGAACTGTGGAAAGCATTTCACAGATAAACAAAGATGTTTTGTATAATTGTTATAACACTTACTACAATCCCGCCAACATGGTTGTTGCCGTGGCAGGTGATGTTGAACCGGAGAGGGTTTTTGAAATTGTTGATAAAACAATTAAGAACACCGAATATGGAAAGGTTACAAGCATCTATCCCGAAGAACCGGATGCGGTTTGCCAAAAATATATCGAAACAAAATCTCTTGTCGCAAAACCGCTGTTTCAGATTGGTTTTAAAGATAATAATCTTAAAACAGGCTCCGAACTATTAAGACGTGAAATTGCTCTCAAAATTTTGCTTCGACTCATTGCCGGACGAAGCAGTGCATTTTTTAAAGAAAATTATGAATCGGGTCTTATTAATGACACATTTGATACCGATGTTATGACAGAACTTTCTTTCTCATGTGTTTCTTTTGGCGGAGAATGTGACAATCCGAAAGAACTTAAGGAAAAACTTATGAAAGCTCTTGATAAATTCAGAGAAACCGGCTTTGATAAAGCTGAGTTTGAAAGAATCAAAAAAGCTTTTTACGGTTCGTTTATAAGAACATTTAACAATGTTGAGAGTGTTGGTAATCTTATTTGCCGAAATATGCTCAGTGATGTGGACGTTATGGAGTTCCCCGAGATTTATTCAACAATAACTGTCGATACCATGACCGAACTTTTGAATGAAGTTTTAACAGAAGAAAACAGTGCTCTCAGTGTTGTTTTGCCGGCAGAAGAATAATGTTTTTAAAAAACTGACTTAAGGATGGTGACATAATTATGCAGGTATCATTTCCCGGCTTGGGTATAAACTTAAACATTGATCGTATAGCGTTTGAGGCGTTTGGTGTGTCATTGTATTGGTACGGACTTATTATTGCTTTGGGATTTATTGTTGGTATTATTGTTGCAAGTGCTGCTGCAAAGAAACTCGGTGAAGACTCTGACCTTGTTCTGGATATAGCTCTTATTTGCGGACCGGTCGGCGTAATTTGTGCAAGGCTATATTACGTTGTTTTCAAATGGGAGAACTATTCAGGCGATTTGGGTGCAATATTTGATTTTCGCTCAGGCGGTCTTGCAATATACGGTGGCATAATCGGAGCGGTTATCGCGGCGGTTGTTATGAGTAGAATTAAAAAGAAAAGTATGCTCAAAGTCTTTGATATTGGTGCTGTTGGGCTTATTGTCGGACAAGGCATTGGCAGATGGGGCAACTTCTTTAATCAAGAAGCATTCGGATCAAATACCAATCTGCCGTGGGGAATGACAAGCCCGGCTGTAAAAAGCTATCTTCAGCAGATTAAAGCAGAAGGCGTCAACGTCAATCCCGATGTGACTGTTCATCCAACCTTTTTGTATGAGTCGCTTTGGTGCTTTGCAACTCTTGCAGTTTTGTTTGTAATTATCTATAAATTCCGTAAATATGACGGTCAGGTGTTTTTTGCCTATGGAGCACTCTATGGACTTGGAAGATTCTGGATTGAAGGTTTACGTACAGACAGTCTCATGATGGGACCATTCAGAGTATCACAGCTTGTTGCATTTTTGTTTGTTGCGATTTGTGGATTTTTATATTTTTATTTTTTAAAAATGAAAAATGGTGAACAGGTTAATTGTGTGGAGATTGACATTCCTGAAACAAATGCACAAACAGATGACGAAAAAGAATAATTTTGTTAAATTTGCTTATTGGCAAAAATTGCATTTTTGATATATAATATATCATAGTTGTTAATACAACAATATTCTAATAAAAATGAGGTGAGAAAATGGACGCAGGAGGTAGTCGATGCAGTGAATATGTCGGGCGAAGTATACTAAGATGCATAGGCTATGCGTCTGTTTTGCCTTGTATTTATGCATCCTTGATTGAAGATATCAAAGCTTAAAAAGCATAACAAATGCTATGCTCTTATGTAAGTGTGACATCTTTGTGGCTATACTTCCTACCTAAACCCATTTGGGTAAATCAATAATTAGGAGGAAAATCGAATGGATGAAAAATTGAATGAAAAAGAGCTTGCTGTTGAGCTTTTGGAAACAAAACAGTTTTCGAAACTAAAGCTCTTGCTTGCTGAAATGAATTCGGCAGATATTGCCGAATTTTTGAGCGAACTCTCATATGAAACCCTTCTTCTGGCATTCAGAATTTTACCAAAAGACCAGGCGGCTGATATTTTTGTTGAAATGGATTCAGACGGTCAGGAAATGCTCATACGCAGTTTCTCCGACAATGAACTTAAAGCCGTTATGGATGACCTTTTCGTTGATGATGCAGTAGATATACTCGAAGAGATGCCCGCAAATGTAGTAAAAAGAATTCTTCGTTTCACCGATCCCGAAATGAGACGGTGGATAAATGAAATTTTAAAGTATCCCGAAGACAGTGCCGGAAGCATTATGACGGTTGAATATGTCCGTTTAAAAAAGAACATGACTGTTGATGATGCCATAAAACATATCAGAAACACCGGCCCCGACAAAGAAACGATCTACACTTGCTATGTTACCGATTTGAATAACAAACTTATCGGTATGGTTTCCGCAAAGGATTTGCTTCTATCAAATCCGGGAGATATTATTGAAGATATTATGGAAACAAATGTAATATATTTCCATACACTCGAAGACAAAGAAAACGTAGCAAATGCTTTTGATAAATACGGTTTTATGGCAATTCCCGTTGTTGATGATGAAACAAGACTTCTCGGTATTGTCACCTTTGATGATGCTATCGAGGTATTGCAGGATGAAGCAACCGAAGACATCGAAAAAATGGCGGCTATCATTCCATCTGAAAAAACATACCTTAAAACAGGTGTTTTTGAAACCTGGAAACAGCGTATTCCGTGGCTACTTTTGCTAATGGTTTCAGCCGCATTCACCGGAAAAATCATAAGCACTTTTGAGGGGGCTTTGGCAAGCTGTGTAATTCTCACGGCATTTATTCCCATGCTTATGGATACCGCAGGAAATTCCGGTGGTCAGACATCTGTTACAATAATCAGAAGTCTTTCCTTGGGTGACATTGAAATGAAGGATATTTTCCGCATTATGTGGAAAGAATTTCGTGTAGCTCTTGTTTGCGGAGTAACCTTGGGTATTGTAAATTTCGCTAAAATGATGATTTTTGATTCATCGGCTATTGCTTCCGACGGTCAAAGTGCTGTTCTTGTTTCGCTTGTCGTAAGCGTGACCCTTGTGGTGACAATTGTGTTTGCTAAAATTGTTGCTTCAATTTTGCCTATTGGTGCAAAGAAAATCGGTTTTGACCCTGCCGTTATGGCTAGCCCATTTATCACAACAATTGTAGATGCTCTTGCACTTCTTGTTTATTTTAACATTGCAAAAGCTTTTCTGGGTATATAATTTAAAAGGCAATTTTCTTTTTGGAGGATTGCCTTTTTGGCTTTTTTGGAATATATATAATAAATGAGGAATTGTTGTATAACTGTAAGGGAGATATGCAAATGAAAAAATTTGAAGGAATGCTTATGTGCACCGATCTTGACGGTACACTTTTAAAAAATGATAAGTCAATTTCTCGGGAAAATCTTGATGCTATTGATTATTTCAAACAAAACGGAGGCTTGTTCACATTTGTAACAGGACGTATGCCGTTTTTTGTTTCGGATATATATAACATCGTAAAACCAAATGCACCCATTGTTTGTGTAAACGGGGGAGGAATATATGACTATGACCTCAAAGAATATCTGTGGAAAGTGGTTATGCCTGCATCTGTTACGGAGCTTGTGGAATATGCCGACAAAAACATAGACGGCATGGGGATTCAGGTTAACACCTTTGATAAAATATATTATTGCAAAAATAATGATGCTATGGAAGCTTTTCGCCTGGTAACCAAAACGCCTAATCTTGTGTGCGATTATAACGATGTATCCGAACCCATTGCGAAAATTGTTTTTGGGGATACAGACATTCAAAAAATGGATCAATTGCGAACGCTTCTTGAAAACCATCCAAGATCTGATGAATTCGACTTTATTACTTCGGAAGAAACTCTCCACGAAATTTTGCCAAAAGGCATAAGCAAAGGCAAGGGACTTACAAAGCTTGCCAATCTTCTTGGGGTTGATATGTCAAAAACTATCGCTGTTGGTGATTATTATAATGATATTTCCATGATAGAATGTGTTAAATTAGGCATAGCTGTTTCAAACGCACAACCTGAGGTTAAAATGAGTGCGGATGTAATAACGGTCAGCAATGAAGAAAGCGCAATAGCAAGTATTATCGATAATTTAGACAAAAAAATATATACTTTGTAATTGAACGGAAATAATGAATAAGCTTATTTTAAAGCGTTCATAACAATTAATTTTATACCGAAAGAAGATGATGTAATGTCAAACATTTGGCATGATATTTCCCCGAAAAGAATTAACGCAGATGATTTTATCTGTGTGATTGAAATTTCAAAAGGAACAAAGAAAAAGTATGAGCTTGACAAAGAGACGGGATATCTTTTACTTGACCGTATTCTCTACACTTCAACTCACTATCCTGCAAATTACGGCTTCATTCCCCGAACCTACGGTGATGACAATGACCCATTGGATGTGCTTCTCCTTTGTTCTGAGACCATTGAACCCATGACACTTGTGCGTGCATATCCCATTGGTGTTATAAAAATGATTGATAACGGCAGAAATGACGAAAAGATTATTGCAATTCCCTTTAATGACCCATATTACAACATGTATAAAGATATTTCCGAGCTTCCGGGTCATGTTTTTGAGGAAATGAAACATTTCTTTTCGGTCTATAAGAGCCTTGAACGCAAGGATACCGCCGTTGATGAAGTTATGGGGCGTGAAGAATCAATAAAAATTATTGACGGTGCAATCGATAATTACATCGAAAAATTCTGCAAATAAATGTTTGATATAAATCAAAAGTACTTACTTTGCGGACTATATTCCATTGATTTAATTGACATTTTGTAGTATAATTAAATAAAAATGGGAAGGAGTTTCGAATTTATGAAGAAAGTTATTGCTTTTTTAATTGTGCTGTGCCTTTCTTTTAATGTTTTAAATGTCTTTGCTCTTGATTCAGCCGATTGTTCTCTTCCGTCTGAGTGGGCAAAATCTGAAATTGATATGGCTCTTTCAAAAGACTTTGTACCCGATAATCTTGTCGGAGATTATAATCAAAATATCACACGA
Organism: Clostridia bacterium; assembly: GCA_017397885.1. Taxonomy (GTDB): domain Bacteria; phylum Bacillota; class Clostridia; order UMGS1810; family UMGS1810; genus RGIG1828. Next base: position 10,330 of record JAFQHQ010000023.1, read on the forward strand.
ATTGAATTTTGTAATCTGATTGTAAATGCTTTGCGTGTTGGTGGATACGGTGACCTTGTATCACTTTTTAAACCTACATTTAATGATACGGATGATATAGACGCCGATATTATGCATTTTTTAGGATTTATAAAAGGTGTCTCTGAGAAAAGCTTTGCTCCTGATGAAAATCTCACCCGCGAACAAATGGCTGTTATCTTTAATAGGATTGCCGATTATTACACCGAGTGCAAAGAAAAATCCGCCATTGATACATACAGCGATTACGCTAACATATCACCGTGGGCGAGGGAATCTATGGAATATATGTTGGGCGAGGGTATTATTGCAGGTGTGGGAGAGAATTGTCTTGCTCCCGATGCTCTTGTTACACGTGAACAGGCAATAGTTATGACATTAAGATTTTGTGTTAAATTTGGAACAAGAGATAAACTCATTTATGCAGGTACTGACACCAAATTATTGCTTGATTACGACATAATTGACGAGAAATATATAGATAGTGATGAACATATTAAAACCATAGACGCTTTAATTGCAATAGACAAAGCAAGGGGCAGTAATACAGATAATAATTCATGGCTTAGTGATTGGTATCGCGGTAATGCACTTGCCGAAAAAGATTATTTAGATGAACATATTAAATCTCTTTTAATGAGACTCTGCTATGATGGTATAAATCATATATTGTCATACAGTGAAATAACCAATCTTGAACCCGACAGCGAAATTTCCGTGCGTGAACTTCTTGTCTTCGTACTTCGTATGATTGGAGATTCGCATGGGGATATAGGTGGCTACTATCTTGCACCGGATACCGAATACCCGGAGCTATTGCAGCTTGCAAAGAAAAAAGGTATTATTTCATCTCAAGATAACTATGATCCCGACTCTCCGGTAACTTACCGTGATTTTTGTTCCATTATCCATAAAGCGCTTTTCAGGGTTTATTGCGTAGGTGGTTTTCCGCAGGATTTCTACGAAAGAGCAATTGACCGATTGGAGCTTAATATAACAAAGAAAGATGAAACCAAAGAATTTGAGATGATAAAACTGCCGATAGATGTGAGTCTTAACGATGACTTATCACTTTCCTGGGAGATTCCCGATGAGTACAGTGAATGTGGCTTGGGACATATAGAATATGTTACAACGGATGGTGAGGTTTTCGGATTTTTGGGAACCGGTGCAAGAAAGCTCGATTCAGCTACATTTATTGAAGGGCTTATGTGGCACCCTCAAAAGGATTGGGATGTCCTCAGATGCACATACATCGATTATAAAAACTATACAAAACACTACTTTGAGGTTGACATATCCAACATAAAAATTATAACCGACGGTGAAGAATTATCCCCCGGGAAATTCGCCTGCCGAAAAAATTCATGGTACACGGATTACATCACTTTAGACGGTAATGTGTTTGAAAAGGGATATTACTATCTGCTGAGAGGTCATGAAGAAAAATTTCGCAATGATGCATATAACGGTACGTCGTATGAGTGCTTTCTTTGCGAAGAAACATCAGACACATTCATAAACCAATCAAAAGGAAGTTTCGGTCTGTCTGTCAGTGACAGAGTATATATAAGCAAAATATCGGTCAGTGGTGATTCTGAATCAGGATTTGTTATAACTCATACACCGTGGTCATCCAAAAGCTTTGAAATTGTAAAAAACAGTAATTAAAATTTATCAGAATCAAAGAGGAGAAAAATATGAAAAAAATAACATCGCCATTGGCTCCTGTCAGTGAACTCACATTGGATTTCCCTCATTTTCCAACGAGAATGCAGGCATTTATTTTTCGAAACTGGGAGTCCGTTCCCAAAGAAAGAATTGCCAAAGCTCTCAAATGCAGTGTGGAAGATGTTGAAAAACAGGCACATAAAATGGGGCTCTTACCCCAAAAAGATGTATCTGTGTGGCTTGATCGAGGTTACATATCAATAATAAAAGCAAACTGGGCACTTGCTCCATACAGTCAGCTTCTTGAACTTCTCGGTTGGGATGAAGAACGCCTCGGTATGGTTTTGAAAGATGAGGATTTTCTCAAATTCAAACTCGGTGACCACAAATTTTTGTGCGAAGAAATCACCTACAGAGAGCTTACCGATGAAGAAGAAAAACAAACAAAAGAAATTAAAGAACTTATAACAAAGCATTTTCCCGAAAATCCAAATGCCAAAGATGAATTTGATTTCTTCTCGTGTGATGAATGCACAAAAACAAACAAAGGTATACAATCCTCCGGTGACATAGTTCTTGACAATTCCTGGGGAATTGTTGATGAAACGGGTGACTTTGTGTGCAGTAAAATTATTGCAAGATACAAAAAAGAATTTGAAAACACGTGGAATGTTTCTCTTTGCGGAAGCCAAAAACGCATAATCTTCAGATTGTTTGATGAAAAAAAAGACGAAGAATATCACGAGATAGAAATAACCGAAACATCAATTGTTGTAACCGGTGCCGATTCTGCGGCAATTCTTCGAGCACTTGTTTATCTTTCGGATGTTGCAAATGCAAAGGGGCGCTTTGGATTTGACTATGGCAAAATAAAACGCAGAGCAAAATTTAAAACCAGAATTATCTATTCCTTTTGCGGACTATATAATGATGCACTCGATTCCGACAGTTCTCTCTGGTGTCCCGATTCACTTCTTGACAGTTATTCCAAATCGGGCATAAATGCCATTTGGATTCAGGGCATTCTATATCGTCTTGCACATTTTCCTTTCGATCCGTCGCTTTCAAAAGGAATGGAACAGAGAATAGAAAAATTAAATATCCTCATTGAACGTGCTTCGCTTTACGGCATAAAAATATTTCTCTATCTAAATGAACCAAGAGCAATGGAAGAAGCATTTTTTAAAGATTATCCTCAAATTATGGGTGCCAAAAGACGAACACTGCGTTGCATGTGTTCATCTGCACCGGAGGTTGAAAAATACGTTTCCGATGCTGTGGAAAGTATTTGTAAAAGCGCAAAAAATCTTGGCGGAATTTTCATGATTTCATCATCAGAAAATCTCAACAACTGCCGTGCGTGGATGATGGACGAGCCTTGTCCGAAATGTGCAAATGTTCCCATGAGCGAAATTGCCGCAAAGGTTAACAACACAATCACAAAAGCTGCTCACCGTGTCAACCCAAATCTTAAGGTGATTGCCTGGGATTGGGGCTGGAGAAGAGAAGAACTTATGGATGGAGAAGAAGTCGAAAAATTTGTTAAATCTCTTGAACCCGGCACTATCGTCATGAGTGGCAGAGAAAGGGGAATTCCGATAGAAAAAGGCGGAATAAAAGGAGAAATTGAAGACTACACTCTTTGCGAAACAGGAATTGGCGAAATGGCACGTGATGCATGGCGCTGGGCGGCGGAGTCGGGAAATGAAACTGCCGCCAAGCTTCAGATTAATAACACCTGGGAGTGTTCAACCATTCCGTATTTGCCGCTTTTCAAAAACCTTGAGCAAATTCTGTCAAATGTTGAAGCAGAAGGAGTCAGCCATCTTATGCTCAGCTGGACTCTCGGAGGAGCTCCGTCTCCAAATATTAAAGTTGCTTCCGCAAGATTTTTTGAAACGACGGGTGAAACGACTAAATTTACAGATGTGTACACATCTCTCTTCGGGGACGATGCAAAACAAGTCAAAATTGCAACAGACAAATTTTCCGATGCTTTCTGTGAATTTCCGTTTGCTCACCAAGGTATATACAAAGGTCCTGCAAACGGCGGTGCGGCAAATCTTTTGTATGACAACAACACCGGTCTGACAGCAACAATGACTTGCTTTGCTTATGATGACCTCGAAACCTGGCGCTGTCAATATCCCGAAGAAATTTATGAAAGTCAGTTTGAAAAAATGGCAAATATGTGGAGCGAAGGTCTTGAAATATTGAATGATGTTAAAGATAAAGAACTCAAAGCAATGGCAGAGGCTGCTTGCATTCAGCTTCAATCGGCTGCAAATCAGATTAAGTTTGTTCGTGCAAGAAACAGGGGAGACCATTCTGAGATGGCACATCTCGCCAAATGCGAAACAGAACTTGCCGTAAGGCTTCATAATCTTATGGACAGTTATCCTCAAATAGGATTTGAAGCCGCAAATCACTATTACTATACAAAATCATCACTGAAAGAAAAAATTCTGAATTGTGCTTATATAATAAAAAAATACTCTTGAAACAATCGTTAAAAGAAAAACCGATGCCGGTGTTTACTCTAAGGAGATTATATCAGAGGCATCGGTTATTTATTTTTAATGATGGTGGTGACCGTGATGATGTTCCTGATTTTTAAATTCAATATGACAGTCTTTTTCACCACATTTTTCATCACTTTTTTCAAGCTCAAGTGTCACATGACATATTCCGTGTTCCGATAGCTCTTCGCGTATTTTGTTTTTTATAATTTTGGGCTCTTCGTCTGTGACAATGTGCATTGTTGCATAATGGTTTATACCATCAATACTTCTGATGTGTATGTGATGAACATCACATACTCCGTCAATTTCCATTATGTGATTTTTGATTTCGTTTATATCGGTATCTTTGGGAATTTTTTCAAGAAAGATATCAATAATTTCTTTGAAATTCTTTAAGGCGTTTATAAAAATGAATACTGCCACTGCAATAGAAAGAATAGGATCTATTAGCTTTATGTCCGTAAAACGCATTATAATTGCACCTATAAGCACAACTATCCATCCAAGGACATCTTCAAGCATATGAAGATTAACGGCTTTTTGATTTATTGATTCTTTGCTTCGTGTAAAAAAAGCCGCCAGTGAATTGACACACATACCGACCACGGCAAAAACAATCATACCGTCATAATTTATCTCACGGGGATTTATTATTCTTGTTATTGCACTTGCCGTAACAAGAACAGAGCCTCCAAGAAGAATAAAAGTTGTTATTGCACCTGCGAGAACCGAATATCTGGCATATCCGTAGGTGTATTTTTCATCGGGCTGTTTTAAACTTTTTTTCTCAAGAATGTAGGCTGTAAAAATACTAAGTGCATCACCCAAATCGTGCATGGCATCAGAAACGATTGCCACACTGCCGGTTATTATTCCGCCAAAAAATTCAAAAACCGAAAAAATCAAATTTAAAATAAAAGCAGTCAAAATATTACTTTTTGTTTTCATATGCAAAATCTCCTATTGATAAAAGTGTTTATTTATTGTAAAATTATCATATAGTAAATTTTTGTGAAAAACAACACATAAATAATACAGATTATAAGTTATTGAACAAAAAACCAAATTTGTACAGGAGTTGTGGTTGTGGACAGACGGCAAAGAAAAACAAGAGAATCCATTTTCAAAGCATTTATCGATTTGCTTTCAAAAAAGGATTATAACAAAATAACAGTGAGTGAAATCATTGATAGTGCAGACATAGGCAGGTCTACGTTTTATTCCAATTTCGAGACAAAAGACTATCTTTTAAAAGAGCTTTGCGAAGATTTGTTTTGTCACATTTTTGATTCGGAAAACAAAAATCACGCCAATCATAATCATATTTTCAGCTGTGATGCTCCGGATTCTGTTTTTCTTCATCTATTAATGCATTTGCAAAAAAATGACAATAATTTGCTTGTGCTTTTTAAGTGTTATAACAATGAAGTTTTTTTGAAATATTTTAAGGCTAATCTAAAAAAACTGGTTGAAAAACATCCGGATATGTTTAAAACAAATAAAATCAAAAATTTACCCGAATCTTTTCGGGTTAATCACATTGTTTCAACCTTTGCCGAAACTGTTAAGTGGTGGATTGACAACGGTACAAAGGAGTCTCCTGAAAAAATTTCGGAATATTTTTTCAGTATTGTTTGAGTATATTAATTAAACGGAGGAGTGTAATTATGCTTGATTTTACCTACTATGCACCCACGAAGGTGCACTTTGGAAAAGATAAACACAAAGAAGTCGGAAACATTGTTTCGTCCTACGGTTTTAAAACTGTTATGATTCAATACGGCAAGTCCAGCATCAAAAACAGCGGACTCTATGATGAAATTGTTGCATCTCTTAAGGAACACAATATTAAAATTATCGATATGGGTGGGGTAGAACCAAACCCCAAAATCTCATTTGTCAGAAAAGCAATTGAGGTTGCAAGAAGTGAAAATGTAGATTTAATTCTTGCAGTTGGCGGTGGCAGTGTGCTTGATTCATCAAAATACACAGCTTCCGGTGCATTGTATGATGGTGATGTTTGGGATTTTCCGCAAAGAAAAGCCGCGCCCCAAAAAGCAATTCCCGTTGGCGCAGTTCTCACAATATCTGCTGCCGGCAGTGAAATGAGTTCTTCTGCGGTTATTTCCAATGAAGAGCTCAACATGAAAAGGGGATATAACAGCGACTTCAACCGATGCCTTTTTGCAATTTGCAATCCTGAGCTCACATTTTCTGTTGACAAATATCAAACGGCTTGCGGCATTGTTGACATCATGGCTCACACCATGGAGCGTTATTTCACGGTTTGTCCCGACACTCTTCTTACCGACAGAATCTGTGAAGGTCTTTTAAAATCTGTTGTTGAGGCGGGCAGTGTTGCAATGGATAATCCCAATGACTATGACGCACGTGCAACACTTATGTGGGCGTCAAGTCTTTCTCATAATGACCTCACCGGTTGCGGAAGAGAAAACGCCCTTTGTGTTCATCAACTTGAGCATGCCCTTAGCGGTGAATTTGATTTCATTGCTCACGGTGCAGGACTTGCAGTTTTGTTCCCTGCGTGGGCAAGATATGTATATAAGGCAAATCCCGGGCGTTTTGCTCAGTTTGCACGAAATGTGTGGGATGTTACAGAGGATGATGACGAAGTTGCCGCATTACATGGAATCGAAAAAATGGAAGAGTATTTCTCGTCCATAGATATGCCTTTGAGACTTCGCGACTTTAACATTGATTCATCTTCAACCGCTCGCCTTGCAGAGCTATGTACATTCGGAAAACAGAGAACCGTAAAAAGCTATATTGAGCTTGATTATGATAAAATAAAAGATGTTTTTGATCTATGTTATTAAAAATGAAAAAAGTCGTTACTAATTCATTGGATTTTGGATTTTTGAGTTATATAATCAGGGCTGTCTCACTATGTGAGACAGCCCATTTTTAATAATTATAATTTATAACGGAATAACATAAAACAAAATGAAGAAATATTGAAGTATACTTCCGAGGAGGACAAAGACGTGCCAAATATAGTGCATGTATTTTATTTTGTCGCGGGCAAAGAAAATGATTCCCAGTGAGTAAAATACACCACCGCCCACAAGAAGCACCAGTCCTTCAAAAGGAACTCTGTCATATACATGCCTGAACATAAATACTATTGACCAACCCATAAAGACATATAAAACCATGGAAAGTTTGTGCCATCTTTTAAGATCAATTGAATTAAACACTATTCCGAGTACCGATAGCGCGGCAGTTACTCCGAACAGTGACCAACCCCACGCTCCTCTTATCAGGCAAAGGCAAATAGGGATGTATGAACCCAGAATCATCAAGAATATGGAACAGTGATCAAATATCTGAAATACTCGCTTTGCTTTTGTATTTGTAAGTGAATGGTATATTGTCGAAAAAAGATACAGCATTATTGTAAATGAACCATACAATGCAGCACTTACAACGCCCATTGCATCGCTTGTTACGCAAGCTGTCACAAGCATTACAACCGTTCCTGCAATGGCAAGCAGTGCACCGATTCCGTGAGATATTGCATTGGCTATTTCTTCGCCAAGTGTCTGACCGTTGAAGTTTATTCTAAAAGCCAAAATTTACACTCCTTATTATAATTCTTATATAATTTTATTACTTTATGAATTAAAAGTCAATAGTTTAAAACAAAATATATATATTAAAATATATTATTAACAATAATTTAATTTGTTAAAAACAACAGTTGATAATTGTACTGTTTTTTGATATACTACCTTAAGAGGTGGACAAATTGAGCACAAATATTACATCAGCAGTTTCATCACAAGTTATAATCATGGCAATATTTATCGCCGTTGGTTATTTGTTTACAAAAATAAAAATGTTTTCACAAGACGGAACAAAAGAAATGACAAATTTATTGTTGTATATTGTTACCCCTTGTGTTATAATTAAATCATTCCAACGCGGCTATAGTTCCGATTCGCTTGAAAAGCTTGCAGTGGCTTTTATTGTTGCAATTGCCGTTCATGTGGTGATGTTTGTCTCTTCAAAGCTTTTCTATTTAAAGAGCAAAGATAAAAACAGAAGCATAGTGGATCGATTTTGTATTTCTTATTCAAACTGCGGTTTTATGGGTATTCCGCTCCTTGAAGCTGCCCTCGGTGCAGAGGGCGTGTTTGTTGGTTCGGCATACCTTGCTGTGTTCAATGTTTTTGTGTGGACTCAAGGCTACAAAATGTTTACTGCAGGAACCTCAAAAACTTCGGTTTTGAAAGTTATTCTTAATCCCGGTGTAATTGGAGTTGCGTTGTCTGCCATTCTTGTTTTTTCAGGGATAACTCTTCCAAAGGTTGCTACAACTGCCATCGAAGGCATGAGTGCGTTGAACACTCCTGTTGCAATGGTTCTTTTGGGGATTTATCTTGCAGAAACAAAAATTCTTGATGCACTTAAAAATTTCAATTTATATATTGTATGCATTTTGAGATTGCTGGTTATGCCCATTGCAGTTGTTTTTGCATTAAAAGCTTTAAATATAGATATTTCTGTTTCATACGCTACAATTCTTTCAGCTGCGTGTCCGTGTGCAACAATTTCGGCAATTTTTGCGGCTCGGTTTGACAAAAACAGTGGATACGCATCGTCTGTTGTTGCAGTTTCGACTCTTTTTTCGCTTGTCAGTCTTCCTTTTATAGCGTATGTAACTTCAGCGATATTTGCCTGATTAATTATTATTGGAGGTGTGGTCATGCCAATTAAAATACCCGAGCATTTGCCCGCAAACAGCATACTCAGAGGAGAAAATATCTTTTGTATGACAGAGCGCAGGGCTTTGACACAAGATATCAGACCCTTAAAAATTGCAATACTCAATATTATGCCGACAAAAGTTGTAACAGAAACTCAACTTGCAAGAGTTTTGGGAAACACTCCTTTGCAGGTTGAAATTGATTTTCTTCATACAGCCTCGTATCGTTCAAAAAACATTTCAGAAGATCACATAAATGAGTTTTATAAAGATTTTTCGCAGGTTAAGCATAAAAAATATGACGGTCTCATAATAACAGGAGCTCCCGTTGAACTCCTTGAATTTGATGATGTTGATTACTGGGATGAACTAACTGAAATCATGGAATGGTCCAAAACAAATGTAACCAGCACATTTCACATTTGTTGGGCGGCAATGGCGGGGCTTTATTATCATTACGGCATAAAAAAATATTCTCTTGATAAAAAGCTTTTCGGAGTATTCAAACACAGGATTGATCGCAAGCAAACAATGCTTACACGTGGGTTTGATGATGAGTTTTATGTTCCGCATTCCAGACATTCTTATGTAAAGCTTGAAGATGTTGAAGCTGTTGATGATTTAAGAATAATTTCTACATCAAAACAAGCAGGTCTTTACATAGCTGCCAGCAAAGACAAAAAACAGATTTTTGTAACAGGGCACAGTGAATATGATGCCGATACTCTTTCGAAAGAGTATTTCAGAGATCTTGACCAGGGTAAAGAAATTGACGTTCCAAAGAATTATTTTATTGATGACAACCCCGAAAACCCCCCTGTTGTACGCTGGAGAGCTCATGCAAATTTGCTTTTTTCAAATTGGCTCAATTACTATGTATATCAGACAACACCGTACGATATTAAAAATATAGGTAAGTAATTAAAAAGACTGCAAGAGGTTTGACTCATTGCAGTTTTTAAATTATAAAATTAAAAAGACGGTTCACAAAATGTGAACCGTCTGCAAATGGTTTTATGAAAGTTCAATGAGACCGTAATTTCCGTCTTTTCTTTTGTAGACAACTTCTTTGTCGAGAGTGTCGGCATTGTTAAAAATATAAAATTCATGACCCAAGAGATTCATTTGTAAAATTGCTTCTTCAACGCTCATCGGTTTTGCTTCATATTTTTTTGTTTTAACAATTTTAAATTCCTGTTCTTCAACAACATCTGCAAAATTTTCGGCATTGTCAAATGCACCCGATCTGAGCTTTTTCTCAAGTCTTGTTTTTTGTTTTCGTATTTGTCTTTCAATTACGTCGCCGACTCTGTCAATTGCGGCATACATATCTGCATCTCTGACTTCTGCTCTGAAAATCATTCCTTCATGATATACGGTTACTTCTATGATGTGATCATCTTTTTGAACCGACAAAGTTACCTGAGCTGTTGTGTTATCGTTGAAAAACTTGTCGAGCTTGGACAGTTTTTTCTCGGTGTACGAACGAAGCCCTTCGGTTACATTGATCTTTCTTCCTGTTGTTGTGATTTTCATAAAATCAGCTCCTTCTAATGTATTTTCTATAATTCGCAAATGCGATTATATTAGATATTTAAAAATCATCTCAATTTCTATAATTATTATAGCATAAACACACAAAAAATACAAGCTTTTTTTGAAAAAATTGCAAAATATTCATAAAAATAATGCTGTGTACACGAAATGATACACAGCAAATCGTTGTTTGAAATAAATAATGAGGAATTGACGTTAAGATCATCTTTTATTTTTGAAAAAGTTTTTCATTAGATTTTTTGATTCATCTTCGCTAAAACCAAAATATACCTCGCATTTGTGTACAGAAAATTCGGAAATATTAATTACAGAGCCAAATGCACCGGATTTTGGCTCCGGACATCCGATATATAATCGTTTTATTCGTGAATTCAGTATTGCACCGGCACACATAGGGCATGGTTCAACAGTGACATACATTTCACATTCGTCAAGCATTTTTGTATTGTGTTTTTCATATGCGTTCATCAGACACACAATTTCTGCGTGCATGAGTGGGTTGTTATATTTTTCGCACATGTTGTGAGCTTTTGCAATTATTTTTCCGTTATGGACAATCACTGCCCCAATTGGGATTTCATTTTGGTCAAATGCTTTTTGGGCTTCAAAAAGGGCTTCGTTCATAAAATTCAAATTAATCCCTCGTTTCCTTCGAAGAAAATATTTCGAGTTTTTCAATTGCAGAATAAATGTTTTTGTTGATTTCACGGTTTCCTTTAGATAACTCTCGGAGTAGCATCTTGATTTTTTGTCTATCGGTAAAACCGTCTATGGGACAAATTTTGCGACACACCGGCAATGATTGCTTTTTAGCATATGAATTAATCTGATATTCCGGTATTGCAATGAGCGGTCTTATTATTTTTATGTCTTTATCTTCGTAATAAGTTTTGGGTTCAAAACATTCGATTTTACCATTGTGTATGAGATTTAACACCAGAGTTTCGTTTGCATCATCTCGATTGTGCCCGAGTGCTATTTTGTTATATCCGTTTAAAATTGCAGTTTCGCACAGAGCCGCTCTTCGCATTCGTGAGCAGAGGGAACAGGGGTTTTTTAAATTCATTTCATCAAATGCAACCTGCTTTATCTGTGTTTTTTCGCAAATGAAATTAATGTTTTTTTCAATGCAATAATTTTCAATTGCTTTTGAATTGTTTGTTTCAAAACCTATGTCGATATAAATTGCACCGATTTCAAAAGAAATCGGATAAAATTTTTTGAGAATGAAAAGTGCGTCAAGCAAAACAAAGCTGTCTTTTCCGCCGGAGACTGCTACTGCAATCTTATCATTATGCTCAATCATATTATATTTTTGAATAGTCTGTCTTAAGCAACTTAACATTCTTTTCATCATTTGCTCCTTATGGCAGTCAAAAAATAAAAAACGCACACCGAAGTGTGCGTTTTGAAAGCGGAAGACGAGATTCGAACTCGCGACGTTCACCTTGGCAAGGTGACGCTCTACCACTGAGCCACTCCCGCATAGCTTTGCTACAAGAAGAAGTATATCAATAAACTGTTGTTTTGTCAAGAGTTTTTTTCATTTTGTATAAAATAATCATTATACGAAAAGAATAGACTTAAAGGTTTGTTACATTTTTTTGGTTGCATTTCAAAATTTATCTTGATTTTCTGTGTGGTTTATGCTAAAATATTATGCGGTAAATACACACGTATGCTGATGTTGACGGAATTGCAGCAAAAATCCGACATAGTTTTTGTTGTCCCGTTACCAGTTGACGCATATGGCGGGTAAAAAAATTTGGAGGTGAATTAATATGTCAGTTATATCAATGAAACAGCTTTTAGAAGCAGGTGTTCATTTCGGACACCAGACCAGAAGATGGAACCCCAAAATGGCGGAATACATCTACACAGAAAGAAACGGAATCTACATTATTAATCTTCAGAAAACAGTTAAGAAGATTGTAGAAGCTTACGATTTCATCAAAGAAATCGCAGAAGCAGGTCAGGATGTTCTCTTTGTTGGTACAAAGAAACAGGCTCAGGATTCCATTAAAGAAGAAGCAGAAAGAGTTGGAATGTATTTTGTAAATGCAAGATGGCTCGGTGGTATGCTTACAAACTTCAAAACAATTCAGAAGAGAATTGCAAGACTCAACCAGCTTAAAAAGATGGAAGAAGACGGCACATTTGAGCTTCTCCCCAAAAAAGAAGTTGTAAAACTCAGACTTGAATGTGAAAAACTTGAAAAATATCTCGGCGGTATCAAAGATATGAAAAAGCTCCCCGGAGCAATGTTCGTTGTTGATCCCAGAAAAGAAAAAATTGCAGTTTCAGAAGCTAAAAAGCTTGGTATCCCCGTTGTTGCTATCGTAGATACAAACTGTGACCCCGATGATGTTGATTATGTAATTCCCGGTAATGACGATGCTATCAGAGCAGTAAAACTCATTGCTTCCACAATGGCAAATGCTATTATTGAAGGCAGACAGGGCGAAGATGCTCTTGAAGTTGCAGAAGCAGAAGCAACAGAGGAAGCTCAGAGCGAAGAATAATCATTGTATAATAATATTTCGGGAGGTAATTATAAATGTTTACAGCTAAAGATGTAAAAGAACTCAGAGAAAGAACCGGCTGTGGAATGATGGATTGCAAAAAAGCACTCACAGAATCAGGCGGAGATATGGAAAAAGCAATTGAGTTTTTAAGAGAAAAGGGTCTCGCTGCTGCTACAAAGAAGGCAGGCAGAATTGCTGCAGAAGGTATTGTTTTGACATATGTTAATGATGATGCAACCGTAGGTTCCATTATTGAAGTTAACTCCGAAACAGACTTCGTTGCAAAAAATGCAGATTTCCAGGCGTTTGTTGGACAGCTTGCTAAAATTGTTGCAGAATCAAACCCTGCAGATGTTGAAAGCTTCATGACAATGAAGTATGACGATGCTATGACTGTTGAAGCTGCTCTTCAGGACAAAATCCTTACAATCGGCGAAAACATGAAAATCAGAAGATTTGCAAGATATGAAGGCAAGGTTGCTTCTTATGTACATGGCGGCGGTAAAATTGGTGTTCTTACACTTATCGAAGGTGAAGATACAAATGCTGCTAAGGAAGTTGCTATGCACATTGCTGCTATCAACCCTCTCTATGTTTCAAAAGATTGTGTTCCTGAAGCAGACGTTGAAAAAGAAAAAGCAATCATTATTGCTCAGATCAAAGAAGATCCCAAGAATGCTTCAAAACCCGATGCTATTATCGAAAAGATGGTTGGCGGTAAAATCGGTAAGTTCTTTGAACAGAACTGCTTACTTCAGCAGGAATTCTGCGTAAACCCCGACTTCAAAGTGGAAAAATATCTTGAATCAAAGGGTGTTAAACTCGTAGATTATGTAAGATTCGAAAAAGGCGAAGGCCTTGAAAAGAAAGAAGACAACTTTGCAGATGAAGTTGCAAGCATGATCAAATAATTAAACCAATAAAATTAAATTCGTATTAAACCAAACCAATAAAGAGGGTGGAAAACAAATTGTTTTCCACCCTTCTTTTATGTTAATTGGAACTGCCTGAAGCCGGTTCTTCGGAAGGTTGTATTTCTTGCTTGTTACCATCTTCTTCAGGCTGATTCTGAATAATATCGGATGTTGAATCGTCGGGCTCTGTATAGTTTTCCTTATCACTATCATCCGAGTATTCGGGCTCGTTATCTTTGTCGAGTTCATTGTCAGTTGTGAGTGATGAAGAATCCGATTTTTCTGCTTCTTTATCTTGAGTTTTGTCAGACAATTTATCATCTTTGTTTTCATTGTATGCATCTTCGTTTTCTGCAATGTCAGTTTCGTCGTCTTTAAAATTTTCGTCATCAAAATCTTTGTCGTTTTCATCGTCTTTAATCAAACTTGATTTTGAACTGTTTTCTGTATTGTCAGATTTGTCATCAGAAGAGTTGTTTCTTGCAAGCATAACAAAACATACAATTAACAAACAAATAATAACTGTTATTATAACAGCGAGAACAATTTTGAGTTTGGGATTTGAATAATCGTCGGGTTCTTTGTCATTGTTTATTGTTCTGAGTGCTGTTTCTTTTGATGCTGCGCCTTTCAGCGGCTCAATTGGTAAGGTTTTGTCTTTCCAGTCTTTTGGTGTGTTCTTTTTGCTGTTCATAAAATCATCCTTTAATATTTTTTTGACATAAGTGCTTTTTCGGTTTCTTTTATAGAATCCATGGCACTTGATGAGCGGTTATATACAACATAAAAATATAATGCATCAATTATGGCAAGTTGTACTATTCTTGAGTTTAGTGCCAGAATGTTATATTCGGTTTCATCAGCCGATGTAGACAGCACTATGTCGCTGTAACGCAAAATAGGAGATTTGCCGTGGTTTGATATTGATATTGTTGAGGCACCATGTTCCTTTGCTATTTTTAGAGCGTCAACAATGTCTTTGGATGAACCGGAATGAGATATTGCGATTGCAACATCATTATTGTCAAGATGTGATGCGGCAATAACCTGCATGTGGTTATCTGAATATGCATTTGCGTTGAGCCCTGCACGGATAAACTTGTGAGCGGCATCCAGTGCAATAGATGCTGAATTTCCAAGACCGAAAACAACTATTTTATTGGCGTTGCAAATTTTTTCTGATGCAAGTGACAGCTCGGCACTTTTTAAAGATTTTTTGGTTTTTTCCAGGGAGCAGTATATGTCATTGCATACCTTTTCATACATTTCAAAGGCAGTGTCATCTGCTTTGATACTGGTATTAACGGTTGGGTTTCCGCTTTCTGATGCAAGAGAAATTTTAAGTTCCTGGTATCCGCTGAGTCCAAGTCTTTTGGAAAATCTTACAATGGTTGCTTCGCTGCATTTGCACTGCTCGGCAAGCTCAACTATGGAAAGTGAAATAATTTTGCCCGGGTTTTGTTCAATCCAATCGGCAATTTGTTTTTCTGCTTTACCCATTTCGTTATATAAAATTTTAATGTTCAGTGAAGTTTTATTCATTATGTTAACCTCTGTTTTTATTTTCAATTTTATTATATAGCATTCACTCTGATTTGTCAAATTTAAGTTGTAATTCTTTTAATAATTGTATTTGAAAAATTTTATAAATTCATAAGAAATTATATAAAACCCTATTGAAAAAATTTTCATTTTATGGTATAATCCTAAAAGAAATTAAACTATAAAAATGAAAATAATTTTTGAGGTGACTATATGTTAGATTTTAATTTGAGAATCGGCCTTGTTCCCGATGTTCGTGATCTTGGTGATTTTGACACAAGAAAAGGTATATTCGATCCCAGAATTGCAAGTAAAATCAAAGACGGTATAATTAAATATATCAAAGATAATTTCACAGACGAACAGACAAGCTTTTGTGACATGGAGTGGCTCAATCCCCTGGGTGTATACTATAAGAATTCTGATTGTCCGAAGGTTTGTGAATATCTCAAATCAGAAAAGGTTGATGCAATTTTCATCATCAACTGCAATTTCGGTAATGAAGAAGCATGCGGCAGGCTTGCTAAAAACATGGGTGTTCCCGTTCTTTTGTGGGGACCTCAGGATATGATTTTTGACGAAGACGGTATGCGTTATACCGACGGTCAGTGCGGGCTTTTTGCCATAAGCAAACAGCTTCGTCGCTATAAGGTGTCGTTTTCATACATAGAAAACTGCCCGGTTGAAAGTCCTGTTTTTGCTGATGGCTTCAAAAAATTCCTTTCTGTTGCAACAATGGTTAAAAATTTTAAAAAGCTTGCAATAACTCAGGTGGGAACTCGTCTCACACCATTTAAAAGTGTAATGTACAATGAGCTTGAAATGACAGAAAAATTCGGGTTTAATTTAAATAATGTTAATTTGCTGAGTTTTGAAAGAAAATTTGATGCTGCTATGGAAGCTCATAAGGCTGATCTTGAAAAAGACCTTGCCTTGCTCAAAGAAAAATATAACGTGGGAACTTTTGATGACGAATCGCTCACAAAGCTCCTTTGCTTCGTATATGTATATAAAGAAATCTTTGAAGAAACAGGTGCAGACATTCTTTCAACAGAATGCTGGTCGGCTCTTCCTGCAACCTTTGGTGTTAATCCTTGTCTTGCAATGAGTATTCTTGCCGATCAGGGCTACCCCGTTGTATGTGAAAGCGACGTTCACGGTGCAGTTACAAATGCACTTCTTCTTTCTGCCGCGCGCGGAAAGAGGGTTCCTCTTTTCGGTGAGTTCACGGTAAGACATCCCGAAAACAAAAATGCCGAACTCCTTTGGCACTGCGGACCCTTTGCACTTTCGTGCAAGGCTTGTGACAGTGAAGCTAAGATTTTCAACGGAAAACCTTCCTTCAGAGCTGAAGACGGAACATACACAATTTCAAGATTTCAGGGGGATGAGGGTAAATACACTCTCCTTGGCGGTAAGTTTAAAACCACCGACGGACCCTATACCTTCGGTACATATATGTGGGCAGAATTCAATGATCTTTCAAAGGTAGAGAAAAAACTTATCAATGGACCCTACATTCACCATATGTCCGAAATTATCGATGACTATACATGGGAGCTTGAAGAGTTCTGTAAATATATTCCGGAACTTGAATATGACCCCATCGAAGAATAATTATACAACGTGATAAAGAAGGTGATTTACAATGATTATAAAAGGCGGTACTGTAATAACCCCCTTTGAAAAAAAGTGTGACACAAATGTTATATGCGACGGCGACCGTATAACATCTGTCGGCGGCAACTCATCTGATAAAGATGTGTTTGACGCAACCGGGCTTTTTGTTCTGCCCGGTCTTGTGGATATTCATACCCACGGCGGATTTGGCGGTGACTATATGGATGCAACCGAAGAATCCTTTGACAAAGCTCTTGCTTTCCAGTCACAAAACGGTATTACTTCGGTGCTTGCAACGTCGATGACAGCTCCTGTTGAAGAAATTGAAGCTATGCTTGACATGACACGTAAATATATGAAAAGAGCAGATACCCCCACAAGAGTTGTCGGAGCCCATCTTGAGGGACCCTATATTTCCTACAAGAAAAAAGGTGCTCAGCCCGAAGCATTTTTGCGTGTTCCCGAAAGAGACGGTTACGATTTTATACTTAAAAACAAAGACATTATAAAAGATGTTACAATAGCAACGGAGCTTGACGGTGCAATTGACATGGTTAAAGAACTTACCGATTGCGGCATAATGGTTTCCTGCGCTCACGATGACGGCAGAGAAGATACCATTAAGCCTGCTATTGATGCGGGCCTCAGACACTGTACCCACTGGTACTGTGCAATGTCCACAGCAAACATTGTAGACGGTGTCAGAAGTGTTGGTATGATGGAGACCGCTCTCATTGACCCAAGGGTTACAATTGAGCTTATTGCCGATAATCATCACATTATTCCCGCATTGCAAAGACTTGCTTATCAAAGCAAAGGGCCGCTCGGAATGTGCGTTGTTTCCGATTGCCTCAGAGCGGCAGGTTTGGAAGCAGGCGATAACATTTATACTCTCGGAAGCGATGACGGTGTACCGCATTATTTTAAAATTACAAACGGACTTGCAAGACTTTTGGACGGAACATTTGCCGGTAGTGTACAACCTGTCAGTCAGATGATTAAAAATCTTGTTAATGACGGTCGTATTCCTCTTGAAGACGCTGTTTGCGCCGCTTCATACAGTCCTGCAAAGATTATTGGAATGGATAATGAAATTGGTTCCATAAGACAGGGAAACAAGGCAGACTTTTGCATAATGGACAAAGAACTTAATGTTGTTGCAACAATTAAAGACGGTAAAGTGGTTTATAAAAAATAATATTAACATAAAAGGAGAATCACAATGAACAACACATACACATGCTCACCCGAAGAATTTAAAGCAAATTGTAAAATCCCTCTTCGTGTTATGGAATTTGAAGACGACATGTATGAGGAAATTGCGCAGATTATGGTAGATACCATCAAAGCAAAAAACGGTGAAAAAACGCTTATTATTTGTCCTGTTGGACCCATTAAGCAGTATCCCATATTTGCTAAAAAGGTTAACGAAGAAAGAATCAGCCTTAAAAATGTATGGTTCATCAACATGGATGAATATCTTGACGAAAATGATCAGCTCATCAGCAAAGAATCAATTTTAAGTTTCCGCACAACAATGGATAATCTATGCTATTCTCAGATTGACCCCGAGCTTGTTATGCCCGAAAGTCAGAGACTTTTCCCGATTCCCGGCAAAGAATCGGAAGCGGATAAGTTAATTGAAGAGATGGGTGCAGACCTTTGTCTTACAGGTGTTGGTATAAACGGTCACATCGCTTTCAACGAACCTCCCGAAGCCGATGATCCTATTTCCGACTCGGATTTTGAAAACATTTCAACACGTTGCATGAACATTGCCCGTGAAACAATTACCAACAACGGCGCAAACAAAATATGCGGTGCACTTGATGTTTTCCCGAAAAGATGCATTACACTTGGTATGAAACAGCTTCTTTCTGCAAAGAAATTCAAAGTATATCTCTATTGCAACTGGCAGTGGGGCATAATGAGAAAAATCGGTCTTGAAGATGCTAATAAAACAGCTCCCGCATCCTTCCTCCAACATCATCCCGATGCTGAAATGGTTGTAACGAAAGACCTTTATGAAAAGATGGTTTTTTAATACTTTAAAAAATAAATAACGGACTTTTTACAGTCCGTTATTTATTTTTTCGTTTTAGCGTGTGACCGGTAGTGCTTTTGTATATGCGACACAAATGGGCTCCATCATAAAAACCCAGCAGTTCTGCAATTTCATCTATGGTTTTTGTTGTATATATCAAATCTTCAGCACGCATAAGCCTTATGTTGTTGCGATATTGAAGCGGTGTTATTCCGTCGGAATACTGTTTGAATTTTCTGAGAAATGACGATTCGCTCATGAAACATGCTTCTGCAAGTTGTTTGTTTGTGTAACTCTTTTGCGGGTAGTTTTCTATAATGCTTATGGCATTTGAAATGTCATCTCTGATTTTTTTGCTGTTATCTTTTTTGCCTTTGTCAGAAAATAAATCGTCCAAAAGGGTATATAACTGTCCCTTTAGTTTGAGAGCGTTTGTTGAGGGATGAAGAACCGAATATAGTATTTTTTTGAATTTTTGATATAACTGACTGTCTTCATCTTTGGTTATAATGCTAATAGAATCAAAGAAGTCAATTCGTTCTCTGTCGATTGTTTCCAGGTTAAAAGTTATACCTATTCCGGAAGCGGGATTATCTTCTTTTGCTGAAACAATAGAAGAATACTTGAATCCGTGTGGGATAAAAATTATGTCATGTTTATTTAATTGATAGCGGATTTTCCCTTTTACATAATAGGTTATTTCATTGTCAAGATGATAGTACAAAAGATTATTCACTCTTCCGTTTGTTTCGTAGTTATATTCTGTTGGACCGTCCCACATATGATGATATGAAGAGATGTCGTACAATAAACAATCTGTGGAGCATAAATCATTGTATGAAATATTCAAACAAATCACCTCTGAATGTTTTTTACAATAAAACTTGACTATTGTTTTGAGTATAACACACAAATTTAAAATATACAATACAAAAATTATTTTTTTATGGTCAAAAGAACCACATATTATATTTGATTGCAGGAATTTTTATAAAAAAAGCGGAATTAATATAAATGATTGTTTTGTACAATAAAATACTGTTTTGTCAATTGTATAAAAAATGATTATAGTATAAAATTGAATCATAATATTACGATTGGATGGATACATATATGAAAACACATAACATTGGTATTATTGGCTACGGCGGTATGGGATCATATCATCATACACGAATAGAAAAACCATGCGGAATAAATTTTTTGTCTGCATATGACATCTCCGCTGCTCGTCTTGAAAAAGCAAAGAACAATGGTCTTGAAACTTTTGACAATCTTGATGATTTTTTGGCGGATTCTCGCATTGATGCGGTGCTTGTTGCAGTCCCCAATGACAAACATCTCGAGCTTTGCTGTGCTGCAATGAATGCCGGAAAGTCTGTTATATGCGAAAAACCGGTTGCCATAAACAGTGAAGAACTTGAAGAGATGATTGAATGCTCCAAGAAAAACAATGTAATTTTTACGGTTCATCAAAACAGACGAATGGACGAAGATTATCGCATTATGAAAAAAATCTTTGACGAAAAGATGATAGGTGATGTTTTCAGAATCGAATCAAGAGTTCAGGGATCAAGAGGAATCGCCGACACATGGAGAAGACGTAAAGTCCACGGCGGCGGAATGCTCTATGACTGGGGTGTTCATCTGATTGATCAGATGCTTTGCATGGTCCCCGGAAAAGTTACGTCAATCTTTGCAGAATTTCAGTACATAAGCACAAACGAAGTGGATGATAACATTCGTCTTACCATGTGGTTTGATTCCGGTGTTTCTGCACTTGTTGAAATCGGTACATGTAACTTTATAATGCTTCCCATTTGGTATATGTGCGGCAGAGAAGGAAGTGCTCAGATCGATTATTGGAATTTAGAGGGCAGAATCAATCATTTGATTGATAATGACATCAAGTTTGAAGATGAAATCCCCTCAACACTTGTCGGTCCATCGATTACTCTTGCACCAAGAGCTGAAGACACTATGGAAGAACTTCCTTTGCCTAAGGCGGAAGTAGATAAAGGATTTTTCTACAAAAACTTTTATGATGTTCTTGAAGGCAGGGCTGAGCCCACAGTTTCCATTCCTCAAATTAAAAGAGCTATGAAGGTTATTGATACAGCTTTTGAATCGGGCAGAATACATAAAATTATAGAATGTGATATATAAAGGAGAAAAAAATGAAACTCGGAACACTTCTCAGAATAACGGATATAACCTTGGCAAATGAAAAGTTTGCCGAATTAAAAAAATACGGGTTCGAATCATGTCAGCTTGTTTTCAAACCTGAAGTTTATAAAGATGAGGAAGCTGAAATAATTAAAAAAGCAGCATATGATAACGACATTGATATTTCAGCACAATTCTGCGGCTTTTATGACAATCACACTGTCTGGGATAATTATTTTGGATTTACAACATCCGGTTTAAACATTGAGGCTTTTCGTTATCAAAGAATAGAATATGTTAAAAATGCGGCTAGCTTTGCTGCTAAAGCAGGAATAACTGATATTGTCATTCATGCAGGTTTTGTTCCAAACAATCCATTTGCACCTGAATATGCATCATTGGTTTCCGCAATTCATCACATTTGCTCTCATTGTGAAAAGATTGGGGTTAATGTTCTCCTTGAAACCGGAGGAGAAGCTGCGGTAGCACTGCTTCGACTTATAACCGATGTTGCCAAGGATAACCTTTTTATCAACCTTGATCCGGCAAATATGCTTATGTATGGTTACGCCAATCCCGTGGATGCGCTCTATACTGTCGGAAAATATGTTCGTAATGTTCACGGGAAAGACGGATGCCCTCCAACCGATCCAAGAGTTTTGGGCGAAGAGAAAGCTGTTGGCGAAGGCATGGTTGATTTTTATGCCGTGTTTAAAAAGCTCAAAGAGCTTGGATATGACCGCTATATAACAATAGAACGTGAAATTACCGGAGAAAAGCAAGCGGAGGATATCCTGAAAGCAAAAGATTATTTTGAAACAATGCTTAAAGAGATATATTGAAAATAACAGAAAATGTTACATAATATGACATAAATTGTTATGGACGACACTGAATCTATTTTGTATAATTTAATTATATCGGATAGGAGGTTGATTTCATGGATAATAGGAAGAATAATAAAAACTTTGAATTCATGAAATATTTCTTTAATCAACCGTTTAAAATCGGTGGGTATGTTGTTTATCAGGTTGGTGAAACAAAGCTTGAAAAACAAGGCTTAATCCACAGTCATGTTCAGATTTGTAATGAAATAACATGTGTTTTGTCAGGCAGAGGAACATTTTCTGTAAATGGTAATAAACATAAAATCAGCCAGGGAGACATTCATCTTGTTTCAAAAGGGGATATTCACGAAATTAAAACCGACTCTTCCGACGGCATTCGTTTTGCATATCTCGGTTTCGATTTTGAAGACTATGATGATGTAATACATAATCTCAAAAGTTTTTATGACAGATGCCCCAAAAATGTCGTTGCTGATAAAGGAGAGATTTCAACTTTTTTCCGCATGTTAATCAAAGAGTGGTATGAAGAACCTGAAAATCATTTGATGGTTATTTCATCAATTTTAAATTGTTTGCTGACATATGTTAAACGTTTGTTTGAAGACGGTAATGAATATGTTTTTTTATCAAAAAAAGCTGATCCTGTTGTTGGCGGTAATGCATATACTATTTTGCATTATATTGATACTAATGTTATTAATATCTCAAATTTAAAAACTATTGCAGAAAAATTCGGTTATACCGAAAATTATGTTTCTCATTTGTTTAAATCTAAAACAGGAATGAGCATAAAAAAATATATTATGTCAGAAAAAATGAAGCTTGCGGCAGATATTTTGGTTAATACCGGTTGCACAATAACCGAAGTTGCCGAAAGGCTGGGCTACTCATCTTCACAATCTTTTTCTCGTATGTTTCGTGCTAACATGGGCTGTTCTCCGTCAGAGTTCAGGCAAAAATCTTTAAAGACAACCGCACTACAGTATAATTAATACGAAAGGATAAATAATTATGAAAATAGGTTTTATAGATAAATATCTTGATGAATGGCATGCAAATAATCTTCCCACATGGCTCAGGGAAGAAACAGACGAAATTGAAGCGATTTATTGCTGGGAATCAATGCCTTCTCCAAACGAAGGCGGCATTGACGGCAGAAAATGGGCTGAGAATCAAAACGCAATCTACTGCGAAACCGAAGAAGAGGTTATCGAAAAGAGCGATGTGCTTATTGTTCTTGCTCCCAACTATCCCGAAGAACACGAAGTCCTTTGTGATAAGGCTCTCAGAAGCGGTAAGTTTACTTATGTTGACAAGACCTTTGCTCCGACTGTTGAAGCCGCAAAGCGAATGATTGAAAAAGCTAAAATTCATAATACTCCAATGTTTACAACAAGCGCACTTCGTTATGCAAAGGAACACGAAGGTGTGAATAGTGAAAACATTGCTACATATTCTTCAAGAGGTCCCGGTCCCCTCGAAATGTATTCAATCCACCAGATTGAACCCATGGTCAAATACATGGGAACCAACCCCGAAGCAGTTATGTTTATCGGAACAGAAGACAGCCCTGCATATGTTGTTAAGTTTGCAGACGGAAGATTTGCAACAGCGGCACATTTTGACTGGAGTTGTCCTTTTAATATTTCAATCAAATATTCTGATGACAAACCTGCCTCCTACATCACCGATTGCACCGACTTTTTCCCTATGTTTGTAAAAGATCTTGTGAGATTTTTCAAAACGGGCGAATCAAAAGTAAGCTTTGACGATACCCTCGCAGTTATTGCAATTCGTGAAGCAATTTTAAAAGCAAAAAATGTTCCGGGAGAATGGCTTAAAACTAATTTATAAAATGATTTCCATCAAGTTTGCGGAATAGTACAAAAATCAAACGGAATAATACAAGACAAATAAGTTTTATTGTTGTATAATCATTTATAATGATAGAATTAAAGGAGTGGTAAAATGAAAAAGTTAATTTCAGTCTTATGTGCTTTTGCAATGGTTTTTTCATGTGTCATCGCAGCTGCACAGCAAGATGAACAGATTTTGGCAGGCGAGGAAAAAACGCTTAAAATCAGCGAGCAGTATTCTGAAAAGACTCTTCTTACTGTTACAATTGCCTCAGCAGATGTTGAAAACGTAAATTCTGCTAATCGTCCTGTGTTTATGTATCTTTATTCAACAGATTCCAAGGGTCTCTTTGAAGAAGATATCACGCTTTCATCAGCTTGGAACAGCGGAAGATACACAGTGTACATCGACGCACCTTCCGATGCAAGACAGTTTGATTTTTTCTATGTTAATCCCGAAAGTGCAACCTCTCTTGCGGTTGTAGATTCCATAAACGGCTGTACAACAGGTGACGAACTTTTTGAGCTTTTAACAACCGACGATAACGCGGCTCTTTTAGGTCTCGATAAATCAGATGAACTCTTTGTATCCTATGCCAAAGATGCTCTTGACTATGCTATCGAATCCAAAGACGGCGACTTCACTTTTGAATCCTTTGAAAAAGCTTTTAATGACGGATTAGCCGCCGCCAAGCTTCTTGAAAACATCAAAAATGCTGAGGTATACGGAGAGCTTGAGGACCTTGTCAAAGAGAATGCCGATATTTTAGGTGTGGATTTTGACGGCGACTATGAAGATGTTAAACAAAAATCAAAAGTTTTTGTTGAAATGTTTAAAAACATCGACGAAATTGAAGATTTGACATCAGTTTCCGAGGTCTTTGACGATGCAGTCAAGAAAGTTTTGAAGGACCAGAAAAAAACAAGCTCCTCGGGCGGTTCTTCGTCAGGTTCTTTCGGTGGTTCATCAACAATTGTTCTTCCGTCAACCGACCCCGTTGAACCAATTGTTCCGGTTGTTCCTATTCCGGATACTTCTTTTAAATCATACAGCGACATTAACGGTCACTTTGCAAAAGACGCCGTTTCCGGTCTTTCGGCTAAGAACATCATCTCCGGCTATCCCGATGGCACTTTCAAACCCGATAACGGAGTTACACGTGCCGAATTCGCAAAGATAGCAGCTCTTGCTTTTGGTTACGAATCAAAGGTGACCGGAGTTTTTGCCGATGTTACGGCGGATGACTGGTTTGCAGGTTATGCAGATGCCCTTGCAACTGCAGGAATAATAAATGGATATGACGGTATGTTTAATCCCAATGTCACAATAACCCGTCAGGATGCTGCGTGCATTATCTACCGACTTATCAATCAGAAGCTCTCGGCAGAAGAAGCTGAACTCTTTGACGATAATGCAGACATCAGTGATTATGCAAAGGAAGCAGTTGCCAAACTTCGCGCATCAGCTGTTGTCAACGGAAGTAACAATATGTTTTTCCCTCTTGCAAACATAACACGAGGTGAAGCGGCTGTTATGATTACCAATGCACTTAATGTGAAATAAGGAGGCTGACTATGAGAAAAATATCATTATTGTTGTGTTTTAGCATAGTATTATCTCTTGTTTTGTCATGTCCTGTTACATTTGCCGACGACAGCTACACTCAGGCAGATGTAAGTATAGGCGCAGAATTTCTTGAAGCAATGAACATAAACGACCCTGCTAAAGACAAGGCAGACGACGGGGTGATTACCAGAGCCGAAGCTGTTGAAGTTATTGCAAAGCTTTTTGGCTACAATGCCTCTTCTGAAGCAGTTGTACCTTTCACAGATGTTAAAGGCACACTCACCGGAGCGTTAAAATATGCTCTTGACCTTAAAATGATTTCCGAATCAGAATCCTTCCGTCCCGATGATGCAATAACCTATAATGAAGTATTCAAAATGTGCGTTGTTGCTCTTGGTTACGATTATCTTGCAAAAACCTATGGCGGTTGGCCCTCAGGCTATGTAAGAATGGCAGGGGAAGCTAAACTTTCCGACGGACTTCCTACTCACGAGGTAACCATTTCCAAAGATGCATTCTATCTTTTTGTGGAAAATCTTCTCACGGCAGAAATGCTTGAGATGGACGGAGTTGTTGATTCTGAAATTTCATATCGTAAATATACAACCGTTCTCGAAACCTATTTTAACCTTTATGAAATAGAAGGTGTTGTTACTGCAACCTGCCACACGAGTCTCTATGCAGCCGAAGATGCACTTGACGAAGCTACAATTGCAATTGATGATGCCATATATCGATTTGAGGGCAAATCAAACTATATCGGCAAACACGTAAAAGCTTATGCATACAAAGACAAAGACGAACTGGCTGTTGTGGTTCCTTATGACAATAAAATAAAGACTGTAGCATTTTCCGATTTGACCGAAGTTGAAGGAAATACAGTTTATTATGATGACGACAATAAAGAAAACAGACTTCGTGTGGAGGATGTTCCTGCAGTTATCTACAACGGTAAGTCGGACGGCAAAGCAAAAATTTCCGATTTTTCGGGTAAAAACGGACATTTTGTGTTCACAGACAATGACGGTGATAACACCTACGAAGTTTGCGAAGCAAATGAATACAGAACAGTTGTTGTTTCGGGTGTAAATGCTGTTGAAGGCTACATAAATGACAAGAATACCGAAAAGAGAGTTGACCTTTCCAACGACGATTGCGTATATTTTGTATATGACAACGGAGTTGAAAAAACTCTTGGAGACATTACGGAAAATTCACTTCTCAGTGTTTATGAATCCTCCGACAAGCTTTTGGTTACAGTTGTTATTGAAAACGCAACCGTAAGCGGAACTGTTACCGGTTTTAAAGTAGGCACAGATGCCATTGTAATCAATGATGTAAGCTATTCATACAGCGAGTATTTTAAAAAGAACTATCTTCCTAAAATTAAATCAGGTTCTGAGATAACGGTTAATCTTTCGTCAGACGGCATTGTTCACTCATCAAGCGAACCCGAAAGAGACAAGATTCTTTTTGGCTACTATCTTAATGCAAAACAGGGTTCAGGTCTCGACTCCACCATTAAGGTTAAGTTTGTTGACAATAAAGGTGCAATTGTGATAACCGATGTTAACGATAAACTCACATGCAATGGTACTGTTTACACTAAACCCGATGACATCCTTTCGGTATTTTTTGATTCTCAGGGTAACAAAAAGCTCGACGAACAGCTTTTCAGATATAAGCTCACATCCGACGGACTTCTGACCCTTATAGATACTGTTTGTGATGAAGAAGGATACATAGATTCATCATCCGACAATTTTGAAGATAATCTTAAAAAATATAAATACCCCGAAGGTTCAACCGACCTGGTTCATGACGGTATCTGGATTGAAAGTACAACGGGTATTGTGCATCCCTGGTATGCAATTAAAAATGATACCTATATTATTCAGGTAAATCCAAACACCGATATTGCCGAGGATAAGAGATTTGCTGTACGTGACTTAAACTGGCTTAAAGCAACCAAACAGTTTATCCGCAATAAAGCCACCGTTTATAATGTAGATGAATATCTTGGTACCGGTGCTCTTGTTTTAAGCACTGCGGCAGATGATGCGGTTAACGACGAATCTCCTCTCGGAATTGTTCATTCGGTAACTAAGGCTCTTGACACCGAAATGAACGAATGTTACAAAATTGTTGTGTTCAGCAAGAATTTATACAACGATATATATGTTTATGATGAAGATCTCATAAACAAGTATGTGATGGATGAACAGGGCAATATGCTTATTTCAGCGGGCGACTGCATCAGATATGAAAAAGACAATCTCGGATATCTTACAGCTCTCGCAGTTGACTATGATTTCAGTGAAGGCAAGCTTCTTCACAAAAATACCAACCAGATGTATCTGTGTTATTACTATGGCGGTGTATATTCAATCGGTAACGGTATAATGACCATGGTTCGTGCCAAAGATGACGGAACTCTTGATATTGATCACCAGAAATATGCATTCCAGATTCCTTCAACTGTTATGATTTATGATTCCGAAAACGGAGAAATAACAAACGGCTCGGTTCACGATTTGGAAAGCTATCTCCAGACAGGGGATGAATGCACAAGAGTTATGGTTATTACCGAAGAATTTGACATGCAGATGTGCGTTGTCTATCGATAAAAGGAGGGGAAGTTAATGAAAAAAATAATAGTTAAAGTTTTTTGTACATTGCTTTGTGTCTCCCTTATGCCCCTCACATCTTTTGCGGCACTGTCATACCTTGATGTTAACATGCTCATAAATTCGAGCTTTAACAGTCAGGTTACATACACAACTCCTGAAGATGTTGCAGTAAATGCAAAGCTAAGCTGGATTGATGAGTACAGACCCGGTGACAAGGGTGTTGTACTCAGCGGAGAAAAAAGCACAAGTACACTTACTTATGATATAAAAACATCAAATGAATTTGTTTTTTCTTTTGATGTTCACTCCAAGATTGATGGTGTGTCAGGTTCGCTCTACATTAAAGATTCCGGCTCAAACAAACAGAATCTTCTGAACTTTGAAGCTACCAAACGTCTTAAAACCCATAACGGACGCCACATAGGAGGATTTAATGAAGGCAGTGTTTCAAATGTAGCAATTGTGTTCAATCCTTCAACAGGTGCAATAAAGTACTATTTTAATGGCAAATGTGTTATTCCGGCTGATAAAATAACATCAAACAAAGTAACTTCCGTTGCTCAGGTTGTGTTTGAATTTCAGCATACCGAAAAATCCGCAATTCTTCTTGACAACATCAATATGTTCGAAGGCTCCGAGCCTTTAAAGAGCTATCCTGTGGATGAATATATTGAAGATGCCTCGGATCCGATCAGCGAAGAAACAATCAGTTTTGAACCTGTTGTCGGAAGTGCGGTTATGCATAAATCCGACTTCGAAATTCCCCACACACTTTCCATTTCCCGCGGAG
Source organism: Clostridia bacterium (assembly GCA_017397885.1). Classification (GTDB taxonomy): domain Bacteria; phylum Bacillota; class Clostridia; order UMGS1810; family UMGS1810; genus RGIG1828. The sequence goes on from JAFQHQ010000023.1 coordinate 39,329, forward strand.
GAAACCACTACATTGAGGTTGAGGAAGAAGACGGCAACCATGCACTTCACGTTCGTCAGGTCTATGACACCGGCGACCCCCACATCAATGCATTTAACCTTGGCTCCGAATCAGACTACATAGTGTATGAATTCAGAGTAAAACCCTTAAGTGATACAGCATTTTTCAATCTTGGTCTCGAAGACGAAAATGATGAGGGCTGTATGCTGGCATACCTTGCACCCGGCAGACTCATGTACATGGGCGAAGCTGTGAGAACTCTTCAGCTCGGTCAGTGGTATAAAGTGTCAATTGTTATTGACTACTATGACCGTAAGATACATCACTATTTTGAAGGTGAACATGTGTCCTCGGGTGACCTCAAAGCATATGTCAAAGGCACAAAGGCTATTCATATGCGTTTCCATATGTCAAAATATAACGCAGGCGGAACTGTTGACCTTTCAACAACAAGCTACGACTTTATGCTTGACGACATCCACGTTTATGACGGAAAAGAACCCGTCGAAAACCTTGGAAATGTAGAAAAGGTAATAAAGCTGACAAACAGAACAGTTTTTGATAATAACAATGCTCTCAGAAGAAAGCTTAAAGATTACTACACTCTCCACACACGCAGCGGTGTTGTTTGTGTAGGAGGGGAGAAGGACATCCTCATGGATACTCCCCACGATGAAAACGGTGTTAAAATGGTAAATGCTGCTGAGCTTTCCCAAAAGCTCGGAGTTGAAAATCCCTACACCGAAAAATATGTTCCTGCTGAAAAATATTTCACCGATGGTCTTGGTCTTCAGATTTACACCGACAAAACCTGTCTCAACGAAGGTATGATTATTGCAGGAAAATCCAAATATACTGCTCCCACCAATGAAGAGGAGCTTCAGCAGCTCAATGACTTCCTCTGGCTTCTCCATCCGACCGATGAAGTTATAACAAATATCTACAATGCTTCTCCCATGAAGGGACAGCATCCCAGAATCCATGCCAATGCCGAAGATTTTGCGAGACTTCGCGAAGAAATCAAAACAGACCCCTACAAGCAGCTTTGGTCGTCAGCGGTTATTGGCGAAGCAAACAACATTATTAATCAGGCGGTTGTATTCTATGAACTTCGTGACGGCTCAAGACTTCTTTCTGTAAGCCGTGAAGTTGAAAAGAAACTCTATGCCCTCAGCATGGCATATCAGCTTACCGGTGAACAGAAATATGTTGACCGTGCATGGAAAGAACTCGAAGCAGTTTGTGCATTCCCCGACTGGCACCCTGCCCACGCTCTCGACGTTGGTGAAATGGCGCCCGGTGTGGCAGTAGCCTACGACTGGATGTATCATGCATTCACTCCCGAACAGCGACAATTCATCGAAAAGGGTATCTACAACAACTGCCTCTATGATGCAAACATTCTCTATGAAACAGCCAAAGGTCAGATGTCAACCCTTTGTATCGGTGATTCCAACTGGGTTAACGTAACAGCCGGCGGTATGTCAATAGCTTGTCTTGCGGTTATGGATGTATATCCCGAAATTGCAACTCGCGTACTGGGCGGCACAGTAAAAGCAATGTCCAACCTTATGTGGCGTTTTGCTCCCTACGGTTCATGGTACGAAGGCCCCGGTTATTGGGATCTTACCTATCAGTACACCGTTAAAATGCTCGACGGTCTCGACACCGTATTTGGCACAACCCTCGGTCTCGATTCAGCCGAAGGTCTCCAGTATGCCGCAGAAGCCGAGCTTCAGCAGCAGTCACCCTTTGGTATCTATAACTACGGTGATGGCGGTGAAGGTACAAAGGTATATAATTCCGAGATGATATGGCTTGCTCATCGCTACAATGCCGATGCAGCCGCATCTATAACAATTAAAAATGCAATGCTGTCTAATGGTGAAGACTATGCTCTTGCACTTCTCTGGAAAGAATCTGATTTCAATATTGAAGAATCAACTCTTGACCTGGATAAATACTATGAAGATGCATATGTGAGGGTTATGCGTGACACATGGGAAGGCGATGAACAGACCTTTGTGGGTGTTCATGCAGGTCCCACCCACACCGACCACCTCCACCTTGACGGTGCAAGCTTTGTCTTTGACTCTATGGGTGTTCGTTGGGCAAGAGATATCGGTATGGGTAACTATAATGCGGCTAACTACTGGGATGAAAAACCCGGAAGTGACAAGTGGAAGATGTACCGCATGAGAGCAGAATCTCACAACACAATCGTAATCAATCAGAAGGGCTCTGTTGAAGACCACGTTGTAGATTCCGATGCTCCCTTCACCAAGCTTGAATCCAAGCCTAAAGGCACAATCACAGTTGTTGACACAACCGATCTCTTCATTAAAGGTGTAAAATCGGGTAAACGTGGATTTGCATTCTGTGACAACCGTACATCTCTTGTAATAAGGGATGAAGTAAACGTCGATGCAGGCAGTGACATCTACTGGTTCATGCTTACCGGTGCAAATGTTGCAATTGACGGAAACAAAGCTATTCTCACTCAGGACGGAAGAAGGCTTCAGCTTGAATTCACTTCAAATGTTGATGCGAAAATTTCTGTTGAACGTGCAACCTATCTGCCCGACAGTCCCCGTCACGTTGAAGATAAAGACAACGAAACTGTTAACCGTATTATGATTCATGCCAATGCCGGTGGTGAAGTTAATATCACAGTTAAACTCACCCCCTATGGCGGCGGTCTCACTTCGGTTTCCGACTGGGATAAACCAATCGACACATGGACAATTGAAGACGGCGAAATTCCTGCTAAACCAAAGCTCGAATCAATTAACGTAGGTAGCGATAATGTTGCTGTTGCTTCAAACACCGTTGACTACTACTATCTTGAAGGCACCCTTACTTCGGTTCCCGAAATAACTGCATCAAGTGATGTTTACGATGTGAAAGTAACAAAAGGCGGTAGCCTTAATGACATCACATTCATTGATGTTACCGATAAAAACGATTCACGAAATACCAATCGCTACAGCCTGGTGTTCCATTCAATTCCTGCTCCCAAGCAGTTTGACGGAATGACTTCAATTCCCATCACTTCTGTTGTTGCAAGTGCCGAGCCTCAGGAAGCAAACAGGGCGATCAACGTTCTTGATAATGACCTTAACACACGTTGGTCAGCCGACGGTGCCGGATGCACTCTCACTCTTGACCTTGCATCGGTTCAGACTGTAGATAACCTTGCAATTGCATTTGCAAGCGGTGATGTACGAAGCACCCGTATGGAAATCGCACTTTCTGCCGACGGTTCCGTATATGATACAGTATTCACAGGACTCTCCTCGGGAAAAACCCTTGAACATGAGTTCTTCTCACTGGGCGGTAAAAAGGCTCGCTATATTAAGCTTACATTTAACGGCAACACCTCATCTTCTTCATCACAGTGGAACTCGGTAACCGAGGTTGTTGTAACAAGAAATAATTGATTGGAATATTACCATGAGAAATAAATTATTAAGCATAATTTTGGTTATGCTGATCGGCATATCTATGTTGCCTGCTCCCGTTTTGGGAGCGGCAACAGATTATGGACTTTCTGTTAATGCTACGGATAACCGGGCGGGAAGAATTGCTCTTGGTGATGATTGCATATATGTTTATTCGCATATCTCAGCCTTTCAGCAAGCCTATTATGTCTCGTCGGATAATCTTGTGGAATCGCTTTCGTCAAGTGTATATTCAAATATTGAATATGTTGACTCTTCCAAACAGAAAGCAAAGGTTTCAAGAGTATCAGATGGCTACATAAAGCTTTATAACTCAAGCTCCGATGCTGTTTACCTGCCAATTAAGACAAATTCTGAAAATACTGTAAGTGAAGATTTTTCGTGCTTTGATGCCGCAAAATATTATCAGAGATATGATGACGGTACTGCCGCAAAGGAAAGACTTATCACCGATTTCAACGGTAAAGGTGAAAAAGATATATCATATGTTATCGATGGTATGGGTGATTCAAACATCTATCCAAACGGTGAAGGCTATAATGTCTATCTTCAAAGAAGCAATGTTTTCACCTCCAATACCGTCAGTACAATTGATGTTTCCTTTTGTAACTCGTCTAACGCCTGTGCCAATATTTTTCTGAAAATGGAAGCACCTTCAAGCAGTATCAACGTTATAAAGGTAGATTCTGAAGGGAATGCATATATTGACGGTAAATATGTGAGTTATCTTGCACCTGATGTCTGGCACGATGTGAGCATAACCTTTGACTACACAAGAAACCAGCTTCTTGTTTTTGCAGACGGTGTATATCTTGGTGAAGCCTACAGGCAAGTTTCCGGCAAAAAGCTTGACTATATGAAGTTTGAAATGCAAGGTGACAAAGACTCGGACGGCAATCCCATTCCTGCCTACGGTGAAATTGCATATGACGATTTTTGTGTGTATGGCGGGTATCCGAGAAACATAGATAATCTGTATCCCAAACTGTCTTCAGATGACTACTGCATTGACAATGAAAACAGAATCATATATGGTGCAATAGGGGACAGCAAAGACAAAGTACTGAGTGTTATAAAGTGCGGTTCCAACGGCTCTGTATCACTTGATGATTCCTGTGTAGACACATCATCTGTTGCCAAGGTATCCGTAACCGATTCTTACGGCAGAACTTTGTCGGCAAACTATACCTTTTCTGACGATACATATATTTCTCCGGTGCAGGTTGTAAATCGCGGAGAAACAACCGTTGACGATATAGTGGCAAGAATTACTGCTGTATCAGGGAGCAATGATACTGACTCAGAGGCCATAATGGCATTGGCGGTATATAAAAATAACGAGATTAAATCAATTAATCTGCAAAAAGCAGATATAAACAGTAAGACAGATTTTGAAGCGAATGTTATTCTCGACCGCGAGGAAAATGAAAGTGCCAGGGTTTTCCTTTGGAATTCCAATCTTAAGCCGATTTATGAAAGGGATATAAGCGAAAGCTCGCTTCCCATAACGGTTTTTGAATCGGATTATGAATATGAAGAGCTTATGTCCGATTATATTGCGATTCATTCGAGAAGCGGACTTCTCACGGCATATGGCGAAAAAACGCTTCTTGCCAACAAACCGTACACCGAGGACGATGTTTTATATATTCCACCCAAAGAGATGTCCGATATTCTCGGCATTTCTTGCTCGGTAAGTTCATCCGTTGTAACGGTAAACGGCAAATCTCTCAGGCTTGACCCTGCAAAGTCAAAAAACGGCATTGCATATATGAGTGCAAAAACCTATTTTGAAAATTTTCTGTCACTTGTTACCACTGATTTTACATCAGCCACCAACAGCGGCATAATTATTGCAGGCTCAGATAAATTCGTTCTTCCGGCGTTCATAAATGCTCAAAAACTTAATAATTATCTGTTCAATTTACGACCTTCAAAGAACGATATAAAAGAAATGTACAAATCTTCCCCCCTCAAAGGTCAGCATCCCAGAATCTACATCGACTCTGCCGACCTTTTGAGGATTAAGAACGAAATCGAAACAAACCCATACAAAAAAAGCTGGGGTTCAACAATCATTGCAGCCGCAAACTGGGATATTACACGGCCGATAGTTTCCTATGTCATTGATGACGGCGGCAGACTTCTCGGTGTTTCCCGAAAGGTACTTCAATATATGCATACTCTGGGAATGGCATATCTTTTGACCGGAGAGCAAAAATATGTTGACCGTGCTTTTCTTCATCTTGAAGCTGCGGCAAACTTCCCCGATTGGAATCCCGGCCACGCTTTGGACACAGGCGAAATGTGTGCGGCATTTGCAGTAGGATATGACTGGATGTATGATGCATTCACTCCCGCTCAGCGAAAAGTTATTGAGGAAGGGTTTTATAAAAACGGTATTTGTGCCGCCAATAATCTCTATGAAGGGGTCTCCGGCAGAGCCGGTGCCGTTTATGCCGAGTCCAACTGGGGCGCCGTTGTAAATGGAGGCATTGCCACCGGTGCTATGGCATTCTTGGATGTATATCCCGAAAACTGTTCGGCAATTCTTTCAAATGCTGTTCGCGGGTTCGATTATCTTCTGTGGCGTTTTGCTCCTGCAGGCGGATGGTATGAAGGACCGGGCTATTGGGAGTATACAATTAAATATACATCAAAAATGCTTTCAAACACAAATCGTATTCTCGGAACAGATTTTGCATTCCCTCTTTGCGAGGGTTTTGACAAAACCGTGGAATATGCACTTTCCATGCAGTCATCCAACGGCACCTTTGCCTATGGCGACTGTATGAACGGTAAATATCTTGTTCCCGAAATTTTCTGGATGTCCGGTTGTCTGTCAAAGCCTGAATATACCTCGTCACTTCTTACTCTTTCGGAGGGAAGCGTGAATGATTATGAGGACTTGGCTCTTGCACTTTGCTGGTATGATGTTTCACTGCAAAATGACACAGTGTTTATGTCAAATGACTATTGGGTGAAAGGTGAAGACGTAGTTTCAATGCGAAGCGGATGGAATTCAAACGCCACCTTCTTTGCCGCAACAGCCGGTACAAACGGAGGTGGTCACGATCATCTCGACTCCGGTGGATTTGTGTTTGACACAAGCGGCGTTCGCTGGGTAACAGACCTCGGTCAGGGCAATTACAATAACTCCCGTTACAGCTACTGGGATGCGGGCGAGGACGGCGATAGATGGAAAATATTCCACCTCCGAGCCGAAGCTCACAGCACCGTGGTAATAAATCCCACAACAGCCCCCGACCAGAAGCTTGGTTCATACACCGAAATTACAAGGTTCGAATCCGGTGACAATACAAGCATATTAACTCTTGATATGAGTGAGGCACTCATCGACAATGCATCCTCTGCAACAAGAGCATTTGCGCTCACCGATTCCAAAAATTCACTTGTCATCCGTGATGAAATCACGCTGTCAGATAAAACTTCTTCAAACGAAGTGTATTGGCTCATGATGACAGGGGCAGATGTTGAACTCAAAGGAAACGGTGCTGTTTTAACAAAAGACGGAAAAACCCTCTATCTTAACTTCTCGTCTGATGTTGAAGCAGAAATTTCTGTGGCTCCTGCACTGTCCTTTGACACCACAGGCGTGATAGACTATGGTGGTTCAGAACCTGTCACAAAACGAATAACAATTAAAATGACATCAAATGATAAGGCGAACATAACAGTAACCCTTTCCGAAACTCCCGGAACAGAACTGCTTGATTCTTATAATAAATCAATCGGTTTGTGGGTAGCAGTGTAAATTAAATTGGAGTTTGTCGGGGTGATTGAAGATGGAATTGACACCGGAGCGAGAGCCTCCCTTGTGTAAAGGGAGGGGCACCGCTTAAGCGGTGGAGGGATTGTAACAAACTGCCTCAATTGCAGTATTTGTAATTGTTTGAGAGTTTATTATTTAACAATCCCTCAGTCACTTCGTGACAGCTCCCTTTACACAAGGGAGCCTTTCGTCCTTGTGTTAAACACTCCGACAAACCCCAATTTATCGCACAGATTATAAATTGTCATGTTGAGCGAAAGGATTGAGTCGAAACATATGCTTTTAGATTCTTCGACTTCGCTGACGCTTCGCTCAGAATGACAATTTGAATGTTTCAAACTCAATGATAAACCGCAATTAATAAATGATACACAGAAAGGAAGGAATATAATGAAAAAGGTTTTAACATTATTTCTGACACTTGCCATGATTGTGTCAATGTCATCTGTGGTTTCTTTTGCCGAAGATACCGACACAACCTTTACCATCGGTACAGGCACCTACGGCAGCCTCAATGACCCCAATAAGGTTCCGATGACAGAGGTCGCAGGTCTTGGCGGTAAGGCTGACGATGACACAGCAATGGCATTTGTCCTCGATGGGGCAGGATGTGCCACATCAATCAGATGGCAATATCCTCTCACTCACATCAATGCATCCGATGTCGCAACCTCCGGAGGAAGCAAAGGCATATATTTTGCATTCAATATGTATGCTGATGGTGATGTGACTGCCCGTATTTGTTATGCCGGAAGCTACGACATAATTAAGTGGAACCCCGATGGAACTGCAAAAGTAACAGGTCTTGCAGAGCCCATAACATTGGAACGGGGCAAATGGCACAAGGTTGTTCTTTCAATGAACGATCAGAACGGTGGTCGATTCGGTGGTTTTATTGACGGCGTGAAGATACCCGCCAATGTGGATTCCACATGGAACTCCATTACAGGCAAAGGTCCTCTTACCTTTGGCTTTGAAGCAGGCTCCAAAAATGGCATTGTAGCTTTTGATGATGCATATTCAGCCTATTGGTCAGGCAGCGAAAGCTACACACACATTTGCTCTCAGGATTTACCCGTATACTCCGGAGCAGAAAATCTTACCTTTGATTCCGAAAAGAATACAATAACATATAATGATGAAGCTTTTTCCGATGTTGCCTCTCTCGAAGAAGCAATTCAGTCAGCTTTTTCAAATGCAGTTTATGCAGGTCTTTTCAATGCCGATTTGTCAGAACACGTAGAAATCGTTTCTGATGCAAAAGTCCTTGCAGTCAAACTCAACAGCGGAGCATATCATTATTTTAATGTTAAAAAAGAAGAATTCACACCTATATCGGTAGAATTTGTAGGTGATACAACAAATGTCGGTGCAGTTTCCCTTTTTTCTAACACCACATCATCCGACAAAACTCTGGTTATGATTCTTGTTTTCAAAGATGAAAACGGAGTAATCCAAAAACTCCTCACATCCGAAGAAATAAGCATTGCCTCCGGAGAAGAAAACGTTGAGGTTCTCATTGAACCCGTTGAGGCAGAAGGTCTCAACGCTGAAGTCTTTTTTATCGAAAGCTGGGCAACAAGACTCAGACTTCTCGATGAGATATATAAAAATTATTAAGAAGAAAAAGGGTGGTAAAATTGAAAAAAAGCATGAAGAAAATTCTTGCATCGTTGCTCACTGTGGCAATGATTGCAACACTTGTTCCTTTTGCAGCTTTTGCAGAAGAAACGGTTGACACAAGCTTTGTGTTTGGTACGGGTTCCTACGGTTCGTTTAGAAGTCAAGGAATTCCGGGTGTTCAGATTGGTGGTATTGGTGGTAAAGCACAAGACGATTTGTCGATGGCTTTTGTTGTTGATTCTGATTTTAATGGTCAGGAGTCGAGATGGGAATATCCAACAACTCATATTTCTGCGGATGATATTGGTAGCGGTGGTACTAAAGGAATGTATTGCAGTTTCAATATGTATGCCGATGGTGATACTGTTGTTGGTGTTGGTTATGCTTCAAATTTATCAGCAATTCTTAAATGGGAAGCTGATGGTACATTAACTTATAATATTGAAAAGGTTAATCATACCATAATGCTTGAACGTGGTAAATGGCACAAGGTTGTAATATCAGTGTGTGAGGGTGTGGGTCAAAGAGTCGGACTTTTTATTGATGGTGTACTTTTGAGTACAACTTCAGATCCCGGTTGGTCAGGTTGGGCAAGTAAAACTCCTTTTCTCTTTGGAGTTCCACAAACTTGCGGAACAGGTACAGTGGCTTTCGATGATCCATATTTGACTTTGTGGACAGACTATAACACATATGGCAAAACAATGAAGGCTAATGATGTTGCAATAGCTGCAAACACGGATTCCTTAACATTTGACACAGAGGCTAAAACGATTTCGCTAAACCACTATCCTGAAAGTTATGATGCTTTTGTTGCAAGCGTTGCAGAGGGTTTTACCAACGAAACTGAAATCAGAATTCTTACTGAGGATATGTCCGCTGTGGCAACAACTGTTGAAGATGCAAAAATAGCTCTTGTTAAAACAATAAATAATGCATATGATTATTATACTTTCAATGAGTATGTTAAAACCGACATGGAAAAAGTTGGTCTTGAAGCATCCGGTAATGTGAACATTATAGTAAATGATGATAATGTTGTTGTTATGTCTAATCCATATGTGGGAGCAGGTATGATAACATCTGCGAATGTGATTAATGCTCTTTCATCATCAGAAAATTTCACTTTGGCTTATGTTAATGCCGATAAAGAAGAAGTGGCAGTTAATCATGTTACAAGCGGATACATTAAAGCAACCAAAGATGGTGAAGATACTATCTATATTCCCATTATCAGTGAAATGCCCGGCAGCAGAGTCAGTGATTTGATATACAATCAAGGTCATGGAAGTTCAGACATTGCAACAATTGTAAATGAGGAACAAACTGTTGCAGGTGTAACAACAAATGTTCAGGGCTTTATAACAAAAGAAACAGTCGGATCCAGACGTATTCAGTTTAATCCTACATCATATGATGCTACATCAAAGACGACAAATATTACTTTCACATATGTATTTAATATGTATGCAGATGGCAATGCGGATGCATGGGTTGGTTATGGTTCGGGTTATCCGCTCTTCAAATGGGATGCAAATGGTGATGTCTACACAGTTTCTGAAAGTTCAGCATTAGCTTATGATACAACTGCGGTTATGAATATTCAAAGAAACAGATGGCATCAGATTTCTGTTACCGTCGATAAAAAAAGAAATCGTCCTATCATACATATTGACGGAAAGCTTTTGAAACCTTCCTACAGTGATGACTTCCCGTATAGTGGTATCCATTATCTGGCTCTTTGTGTAACCGGTAAAGAAGTTGCAAACGATAAAGTTTTATATAGTGATGTTACCTATTATGAAGGTTTTTATACCAAAGGAAATGAATTTGTAGAATCTGTTTCTCCAGCTACTGACTTCGCCATTGATATGGATAACAACATTATCTATTATCAGAATATTGGTGTTCAGGAACTTAAAGATTTAATTCTTGCAAATACAAACGCTTCAACAGCAATGGTATATGCAGACAATACATTTGCTTCAGAAGCAACAACTCTTGATAACAATTCAAATGTTGTAGTTCTCACATCACCCAACGGTTTCAGATATGAATACTATACATTGAAAGATTATTCCGAAATTCCTGCTCCCGAGTTTGCATTTGACCTTGGCGAAACAACATTTACTGTTTCTGCAAAAATCAAAGCAGATTATACAGGTTCAACAATTTATGTTGCAACATACACAAGCGACAATACTTTAGTTGCAGTTACCCCCATAGCTTTGGATGCATCTGATTATAACACAGAGTTTTCCCAGAAATTTGCATACGGTGGCGGCGGACGCAAGATAAAAGTATTCCTTTGGGATGGTGAGCAGAATCCTGTTTCCTTTGCAGAGGCAGACAGACCCGCTGAATAACAGTCTTTAAACGAAAAACAAGTTTTAATGATTTAATCTATCCGGGCGGCATACGCCGTCCGGGATGTGTGCAACAATAGATTTTAATGAAAAGGGTGGTAAAATGAAAAAAACAATGAAAAAACTTCTTGCTTCAATTCTCGCTCTTGCAATGGTTCTTACACTTGCTCCGCTTGCTTCTTTTGCAGAAGAAGCAGTTGAAGAGACAGTTGACACAAGCTTTGTGTTCGGCAGTTCCTACGGTAGCTACAACAACACAAAGGTTCCCGTGTATGAACTTGGTGGTCTTGGCGGAAAAGCTGCCGATGACACAGCAATGGCTTTCGTTTATGAAGGTGAAGAAGCAACAGCCGATGTTACAAGATGGTACTATCCCGTAACTCACCTTGACGAAACCGTATATGCAAGCTCCGGCTCAGGCCCCAGCGTTCACTTTGCATTCAACATCTATGCTGATGGCGGTGCAATAGCAAGAATGGGTTATAACAATTCCTACAATTTGCTTTTGTGGCAGCCCGACGGCACAGTTAATTACACCGATGACGGTGTTGCTAAAACCATAACCATGGAACGTGGCAAATGGCACAGAGTTGCTGTTGCTTTAAACAACAATGGCGGTGGTCGTTTTGCGCTCTACATTGACGGTGTTAAGCTTGCTGAAAAAGCCGATGCAAGTTGGAATGCAAATATCGATGCCAAGCTTAATCTTTCATTCGGTATCGAAATAGGCTCAACAAAAGGTACTGTTGCCTATGACGACCCCATGGTAGGCTTTGCACAGACCAATGATGAAAAATATAACAATACGGTAGCACCCGATGATGTGGCAAAAGCAGAATCCACATCTCTCATAAGCATTGACACAACAGCAAAAACTCTTGTTGCAAAAACTCTCTTTACCGATTATACCGAGTTTATGACTGCAGTTTGCGAAAGCTTCACAAATGAATCTGAAGTGCTTTTCTACAATGCAGATATGAGTGCAAGCGCAACATCTGTTGAAGAGGCAAAAACTGTTGTTGTAAAAACAATCAACGGTGCTTATGAATATTACACGGTTGATGAATATGAATTGACACCCATTGATATCATCGGTCTCAAAAAGACGGCTGATGACTCTACAATCGCTGACGATAACTGGAAAGGTAACATTCAGATTGTAGGAAACGAAAAGGTTGCAGTATATTCCAGCACACTTCGCAATCTTTCCTGCGTATCTTCCGAACGTTTGATTGAAGGTCTTGAATCTGCAAACGGATTCACACTTTCTTATGTTGATGAAAACAAAGAAGATGCAGTTTCCGACAGTGTAAACAAGGGCTACATTAAAGCAACAAAAGAAGGCGTAGATGATATCTATGTTGAAATCGTTGACAAATACAACTATGTTTCCTATGGCGATTTAAGTGCATTTACACTTGATAAACGTGGTGCAACACCAACAAATGCAACAGGCGTTGCAGGAAAAGCTGCTGATGATGTTTCCTACGGTTTTGCCGCAAGCGTACACACCTGGAAAGATGCAAAATATTATCACAGTGTTGAAGATGTTATCTCGGTAAATCCCGACGGCACACGTACATATGTTTTCAACATGTACACCGAAGGTGATGCAGTGGCTCGTATTGCCATGATGTATGGCACAAGTGCATACTATGTTGCAAAATGGGACGGTGCAACAGGTGATTTCTATGGACCAAAAGGCCCATCAAACAATACATCTCAAGGTACATCAATGTCCGCAACTCCCGACTTAAACCTTGCAACAGGTCGTTGGCATCAGGTTGCAATCACAATGGACAGAGGTACCGGCGGAAGAATTGAAATGTATGTTGACGGTGTTCTTTTACAAAGAGTAATCGATGAAAACCTTGGTTGGAACAACTATACAGGCATTGGCTTTGGTGTTGGTTATGAAGAGTCAACAGGTAAGGTTCTTTTTGATGACATCGAAATCTACAACGGTTTCTATGACAAAGATGCATCCGCAGTTGCTCACAAAACCTCATCAAAAGATTTTGCCATTGACTGTGCAAACAAAGTTATATACTATCAGAACATGACTTCTGCATCAGAACTTAGTGCGGCAGTTCTTGCAAATACAACTGCATCCTCTGCAAAGGTATACACCGACGAAACTTTCGCTGCAGAAGCTGCAGAACTTACAGCCGACACCGTTGTATGGGTTAAGTCTCCAGATGGATTAAGAGACGAATACTACACTCTCAAAGCTTATTCCGAGCTTCCCGAACCCGTAGTTTCAATCACTCCTTCTGTATCGACATTTACAGTTGAAATGAGCCTTGCTTCAAGTGCCGAAGATTATGTTTGCTATGTTGCAACCTATAATGAAGCAGGAAAGCTTGTTACAATAACAACACTGCCTATGACTGAGGATATGGTTTTCAATACCTATTCAAAGAAGCTTGCTTACGGTGCAGGCGGAGTAAGTGCGAAAGTATTCCTCTGGAAAAACAGCATTGCTCCCGTAGCATATGCAGAAGCTGAGGCACCCGTACCGGCTGAATAATATGATTTAATTTAAAACGAAAAACAAATTGTCATAAATTATATCGTTAACGACCGACAATTCGGTGTTGGTTGTTGAGGCTAACATCGGGGGCGGCGGATTCCGCCGCCCTCTTGTGTTACAAAGAATTTGTAAACAAAAGCATGGTTTTTTTGATGTAAAATGAGGTTAATACTTCATATAATGAAATTTTTCTTAACAGAAACAAAGTTTAAACGTACTGTTAAAGTTTGTGATTATTCTAATCAGAAAATATAAATTGGAGTTTATCGGGCTGTTTGAAGATGAAATGAACACCAGAGCGTTGCCTCCTTTGTGTAAAGGGAGGGGGACCGCGTAAGCGGTGGAGGGATTGTAACAAACTGCCTCAATTGCAGTATTTGTGCTTGCTTAGGATATTTATCATTTAACAATCCCTCAGTCACTTCGTGACAGCTCCCTTTACACAAGGGAGCCTTTCGCACTTGTGTTAAACAGAGCGACAAACCACAATTTAAAAACTTTGCTTTCGCTTACAAATTCTTTGTGAATCAGAGAACAACAATAATATAAATTTTTATAACTTTGGAGGGATAACAATGATTTTTCCAACCCCGAAACACGAACAGTATTTTGAAAAGTCATATGCAATGAAAGCCTATGACGAAAATCTCGACCTTTTGTATCTTTATGAAAAATACAAAAACGGTAACGAAGATTTGACAATCAAAAATGATGTTACACTCAAAGAAGATGCCTACATTCTTGAGATTGACGAAAACGGTATCACAGTTACGGCAGGGTATGAAAACGGTGTTTTCAGAGCTGTTACAAGCTTAAAACAGCTTCTTAAACAAAACGGAGCAAGTCTTCCTTACTGTGAAGTTAAGGATGATCCCGATTTTGTTAAACGTAGCTATATGCTCGACATCAGCCGTTGCCGTATGCTAAAGCCGGAATACATTTGTCGTCTCATTGACCTTCTTGCTGACCTCAAATACAATGAGTTCCAGCTCTATATGGAAAGCTTCTGCTTCAAATACGATACTCTCAGCGAATACACAAAAGACTTTGACTGTCTCGATGCCGACGACATCAAATTCCTTGACCAATACTGTGCTGACCGTTTCATAGATCTCGTTCCGAATCAGAACTGCTTCGGACATCTTGCACTGTGGCTTGACCAGGACGAATTCAAACATCTCAGAATAGGTAACGACGAAGTTAACACAGGCACAATCAATCCTCTCCTTGATGAATCCTTTGAATTTGTTGATAAGCTTTTCTCTGCTCTTTTGCCAAACTTCCGTTCGGAATATGTTAATATCGGTCTTGACGAAGCATACGGTCTCGGTAAATATCAGATTGAAGAGCTTTGTAACGAGATTGGTCCCGAAAATGTATTTATGGACTGGCTTAACAAAGTTGCCGATCACATTAAGAAAAAATACAACAAAAAAGTTCAGTTCTGGTCAGATATGGTTTGCGGCTATCCCGAAAGCTTTAAAAGAGTTCCCGAAGGTGCAATTGCTCTTAACTGGGGCTATGACATAGCCAAAACAGCTCTCCTCGAACGCCGTTGTATGGATCTTAAAGCCAAAAATACCCCTTACTACATCTGCCCGGGTAATGCCACCTGGATTGCGCTCACGGGTCGCTTTGATGTTTGCAGTGTGAATCTTCGTGCCTGCGGTGAATTTGGAAGAGAACACGGTGCAATCGGCTACATGGTAACCGACTGGGGATGCGGCGAGGGTCACACCCATTTCCCCGTGTGGAGTCTTGTTCCTGCAGCTCTCGGCGGTCAGTATGCATGGAATGTGGGTGAGCCTCAAAACGGCGGTACACTAAAAGCTCACAACATACACAACTCCGAAAAATATATTGACGAAAATATATTTGGCGGTGCAAAGGTTTCACGCTGGCTCTATAAGCTTGCTCAGTACTATCTCCTTGAACCCGAAAGAATTCACTGCTCAACAATGTGCGGTTTCATCATCAGAAAGCCTTTGAATGAAACTGCTGTTGAACCATTCTTCGACCTGAAAGATTGCGGCGATGATTTCTACTTTGAAAATGTAACAGCATATGTTCAGAAATGTATTGATGCAGTTGAAAAAATTGACTTTGACGAAAATTGGAAACGTCAGGTTATTGTTAATGCAAAAATGGTAATTTTGTCTTCCGACCTTTGCATAATCCGTATGCATCAGACCGCAGAAAACGATGAAATCGACCGTTTGGTTGCTCTTATCGACGAGATTCACGAAGAATATACATACCTTTGGGACAAAGAAAATTATCCCGAAGGAAAAGACCACTTCCTCTCACAGATTCGTGACAGAAAAAAAGAACTTTTGGCAATGAGAAAATAAATTTAAATGGAGGTATATCTATGAAAGCAGCAGTTTACGAAAGTGATATTACCCCTCCGTTGGGATGTTACATGACCGGCTACGGCAGAGACCGCCGTGCCAAAGAAGTCTACAGTAAATTACATGCAAAATCTCTTGTAATCGAACAAAACGGTAAATACGCCGTGGTTATTTCGGTTGATATTTGTGAATATCCTTCCGAAATGCCGGAAATTGTTACCAAAAGAATTGAAGAATACACCGGCATCAAACCCGAATGCGTGTGCATCCATTCTACCCATGCCCACTGCGGTGCACCCGTAACGGATAATCCCAACATCAATTGCTTTGCTGACCCCGAATATAAGCATGTATTTTTCCGTCTTGTTGCCGATTCAGCAATTCTTGCCTTCAATCGCCTTGATGATGCAAAGCTCTATTTTGCAAAAACAGAGGTTCCCGGCATTGCAAGAAACCGTTGCTCTGTTCTGAAAGACGGTACCCTCAAAACCTTTGAGGTTGACCCCGAAAAGATTGAGCGACCAATCACAGAGCCCGACAACAGTCTTCCTGTTTTGATGATAGAACAAAAGGGCGAAAAAATCGGTGCTCTCTACACCTTCGGATGTCATCAGGACACAATGGGCAGAAAGCCTGTTGACGGCTACAGCGGCGATTATTCGGCTTTTGTGTCGGAACATCTGAAGGATGTTTACGGCAGACATTTTGTAAGCATCTACCTTGCTGCTCCCTCCGGAGACATCAACACCTTCAATCCCTTTGGCAAAACCGAAGAAGAAAAATCGTGTCGGTATGATAAAATAGCCCTTAAGCTTTCCGATGCAATCAAAAGTCTTGATTCCTTTGAAGAAATTGACGGCGAGTTAACCGTAGTTAAAGAAAAAGTCGTTCTCAGAAAAAGAATGTATGACGATGATGAATTTTACAAGCTTCTCGCTCAATATGCTGATGCAAAATCACTTTTCCAGATTTCAAATCTGGTATACTACAAGAAAACAGAAGCCGATGTTCCCGTTGATATGTATGTTCAGGTGATTTCAATAGGGGACTTTGCACTCTATGTTTATCCCGGTGAAATGTTTTGCGAATATTCTCACCGCACAAAGGCGAGATCTCCATTTAAGTATAACATGGTTTGTGAAAATTCAAATGCATATGGCGGCTATGTTCCTGTTCCCGAGGCCTTTGTTCCCGGGAACAAGCTCTACGAAACATCACCTGCCTACGACAGCTACCTTGAAGTTAACGCAGGAGAAATTCTTTATGAAAATATTATGAGAATAGCAAAAGAAATTAAAAATTGAGGTGAACAAAATGATTGGCAGAAATGACATTAAAATCAATAACCCCGAAAGATTTAAAGGCAATCATTCAATAGCTCCCGAAAAACTAAAAAAAGCTATTGAAAAAGCAACAGGCAAGCTTGCTGCAAAACTTGAACTTTATACAGATTACTTTCCTCAGAACATGAGAAAAAACTGTTATCATCTTTATGAAATGGGCGAGAACAACAACTGGCAAAGCGGTATGCTCACCGGATGTCTCACTCTTGCCTATGACCTTACCGGGGACAAAAAGTTTTTAGATACTGCCCTCGGTCACATTCCGTCATATCAGACAAGATATGCCAACAGAGCGGAACGCAGGTATGATATGAACTCTCACGATGTGGGATTTGCTTTTTCTCCCTCCTGCGTTGCTCTTTACAAAATTACCGGCAATGAAGAGGCAAAAGAGCTTGCTCTTAATTCTGCAAGACATTTTTACAATGTTGCATACACTGAAAGAGGGGAATTTGTTCTTCGTTCGCCCCTCCGTGCAACAGAAGAATGGGCTTGTCGTACTATGATGGACACCCTTATGAATGTTCCTTTGCTTTTCTGGGCGGGTGAAGAGCTTAACAATACTCGTTTCACGGAAGCTGCATACAATCAGAACAAAAAAACCCGTGACCTTCTCATTCGTGCCGACGGTTCATCCTATCATCACTATCAGTTTGACATCGATACCCACGCTCCCGTAAAAGGCGTAACCTTCCAGGGACACCGCGACGAATCAACCTGGTCAAGAGGTCATGCATGGGGCATTTACGGTTTCCCCGTGGCATATGACTACACCGGTGACGACTCCTTCCTTAAGGTTCAGAAAGATCAGATCGCATTTATGCTCAATCACCTTCCCGAAGACAATGTTCCTTACTGGGATTATGATTTCACAGACGGAGACGAACCTCGTGACACCTCTGCCGGTGCAATTTCAGCCTGTGGTATGCTTGAAGCTCTCAACTATATGGAAGAAGACGATCCCGACAGAGAAATTTATTATAATGCCGCTTGTATGCTTGTTGAGGCAATAATCGATGGCTACACCGGAGAAACCAACAAAAACGGTCAGTATTATGACGGACTTTTCTGGGGATGTACCGGTGCAAGACCCTTTGATCTTGGCATCGAGGGCTGTGCGCTATATGGTGACTATTTCTATCTTGAAGCACTCCTCAGGCTCACCAATCCCGACTGGAAGAGATATTGGTAATTAAAATATAATAATTTGGAGGCGCAATATGAAAAAACTAACAAAAATCATAGCTGGCATCTCGGCATTTGTTCTTTTAGCTTCTGCTTTTGCAGGCTGTGAAGGTAACAATGTCCAAACCCGAAGAAAATCCGACGGAAAAAGCTTTACCTATTGGGTTAACCTGGATGGCAGTACTCAAAACGCAGGGCTTACAAACAACAACGAAATGTTTCTTTATCAGGAAATGGAAAAGAGAACCGGCGTTCACATTGATTTCATTCATCCTGCTACCGGCACTACCGGTGAAGCTGCAACAACAATGTTCCTTGATGAAGTTCTTCCCGACATCATCAAATACAGCTGGGATCAATAT
>JAFQHQ010000207.1 GCA_017397885.1 Clostridia bacterium
AAAAGAATATTACATATGTTTAACTACAAAAAATCTAATACTGGAAAGGCGGCTGCATAAAAGCTGCAACCGCCATCGAAAGTTCCATTATTCAATTTTGACCCCAACTATTGACAAAGAGCCCTTTTTACGCATTTTGCATTTTTTAATTCAGCAAAAAAATTAAAGATACTATTCGTTTCTTGTGTAAAATGTATTCTTGCCTTGACCGTGTCTTTCGATAAAACCTTCTTCAACAAGTGTTTTGAGGGAGTTGCCGATGGAGGGTTTTTTGACCGAAGGTACAAGCTCCTCAATATCTCTCTTTGTGAACTTACCGATTTTGGATTGGATAGCCTTACGCACAAGCTCAACAGCCGGAAGCTTTTCATCGAAAATATCTACACGCTCTTCAAATTCACGATAAGCTGAAAGGATGATTCCGAGAATGTATTTTATAAAATCACCGGGGTCATTCTTTTCTTCGTGCCAACCATAACCTGAACGCTCAAGAACATCATAATATTTTTGCTTGGTTCGTTCGATTTTGCTTTCAATGCTGATGTATTTTCCTACCACATAACCACAGCGGCGGAGAAGCAAGGTTGTCAGAAGTCTTGACATTCTGCCGTTGCCGTCGTTGAAGGGATGAATACACAAAAAGTCATTAATGAAAATCGGAATCAGCACCAACGGGTCAATGACACATCCATCAATTGCCCGGTTGAAGCCTTCACATATTGCATCAATGGCATCGGGAGTTTCATAAGGTTCAAGCGGCATAAACCGAACAAGCTGCGTTCCGTCGGGACGTGTTTCGGCAACGTAGTTTTGTGTTGTTTTAAACCTGCCGCCGATGGATTTGTCGGAATACTGATAAAGGTCACGATGCAACTGCAAAATATATGATGATTTCAAAGGAATATATTTACATTTTGCCTGTCGTTTTGTTTTGGTATTAAATATACACTCTTTGCAAATTATCCTAAGTAATATTGCACTCTGTTGAATTTTGTGTTATACTTCTATTTAAGATGCTAATACAAGGAGTCAGAAAATTATGAGTATATCAAAAAAACATTTTGGCTTTATGCCCGACGGTGAAGAAGTATTTTTATATGAACTGGACAACGGTAAAAACCTTAAAGCCGAGATTTTAAACTATGGCGGCATAATTCGCAGTTTGTTTGTGAAAAACTTTGCCGGTGAATGGATTGATGTGGTTTTCGGAAGAGATTCTCTCGAAGAATACTTTAATAACAGCGGATTCTTCGGTGCTTTTGTGGGAAGATATGCCAACCGCATTGAAGACAGCAAATTTATCCTGAACGGCAAGGAATACACACTTTTTGCCAACAACGGCAGAAACAGCCTACATGGCGGAAAAAAAGGCTTTGACAAATATGTTCTCAAAGAAAATAATATTACAGACGGTGAAAATCCCTCTGTAGAATTTTTGCTTTTCTCGCCCGATGGGGATGAAGGCTATCCGGGCAATCTTGAGGTGAAACTCACATACACCGCAACCGAAAACAATTCGCTGGTGCTTCACTATGAAGCGGTTTCGGATAAGGATACAATAATTAACCTTACAAATCACAGCTATTTTAACCTTAACGGAGCAGGAAACGGCACAATATTGAATCACGAATTTGAGACAAACTGTTCGTTTTATACTCCAAATACCAAAGAGTGCATGCCAAACGGGGAAATTTTGTCGGTTAAAGACACTCCCTTTGATTTTTTAAGCTCCAAAAAAATGGGAGAGGGCATAAACTCCAATCATCCGCAAATAGAGATGTTTGGTGGCTTTGACCACAATTTAATCATAGACGGCAAGGGCTTTAGAAAAGCCGCAACTCTTTTTGGTGACCAAAGCCAAATTACAATGGATGTTTTCACCAATAAACCTGCTTTTCAGCTGTACACAGCCAATTCTGCCGATAAAAGCCGAGTGTGCAAGGATGGCAAGTACTATCAAAAACACGGTGCTCTTTGCATTGAAACACAGTTTTATCCAAATTCCACCACCTACAGTCATTTTCCGTCTCCGGTTCTGAAAAAGGGAGAAAAATATGATTATACCACAGAATACAAATTCAGATGAAACGTAATGTCGACAACTTAAGTCACAATCCCCCGTGTTGTTATGTTGAGCGAAGCCGTGGGCGAAGTCGAAACATCTGAAAACGAGATTCTTCGACTACGCTGACGCTCCGCTCAGAATGACAAAGTGGTGGAATTTAATCTGTAGGCTCTTTATGTTGACGAATTTGAGATGAAATGGGAGAGAAGATTATGAAAGCTAAAGCTGTTATTTTATAACTATTCTTCGATTTCCACGTTTATTCCGTTTACGCTTACTCCGTCATCGGCAGGAATGAGAATATATTTTCTGCCGTCAATTATTCTTGTTTCAACCGCACAGGAATAATCGGGGTCGACGGTGATTTTTATTTGCGGGGTTTCGATTTCAAATTTTTTGGTATTGATGATGTTTTCGGGGTTAAGCTCGCTTTTGTCGCCAAATCTTTCAATGCATTTTTCTTCAAAAGCTTCGCATACTTCCGGTGAAACTCCGCCCGATTTTAAAATATATCCCACATCGTGAGCATCAAACTCAAGAGGTTCGGGGATTTTGCTTTCTTTGTGAACAGTTACTCTTTCGCGAATTTTTTCGTGAACTGTCTGCACAACATCAAAACTGCACTCTTTCTCCAGTGTGTCGGAGAGTGTGTCTGCAAAGGTTTCTTTTTGCTGTGGGGCAGACATGGGGGGTTCGGTTTTAAACAAAGCATTAATAAACTCTTCGTTCATTATGGCAGGGTTTTTGGTGTAGTACAGTGCGTTATATATGTTTGCCGCTCTGTCCTGAAATGTGGGGAACATAAATCCCAAAAGGGGAGATGAAACAATCATGGGTGAAACATGGCTTTTGAATTCCTGCTCGGCAGGCACATATGCCAGCTCTTGTTTTCCGTCTTTAACAGGGCATACACAGCATATGAAATATGAAAAAACCGTGTCGGAATCCATGTAGCTTTCACCGTCTTTGCTCTTTTTTGGAACGTCATAGTCGTCGCAGATGAGAAGAATAAGGTAGTTTCCTTCTTCAACGGTTACGGAGTTTATTATTTTTCCAAAAAGCTCTTCTCTGGCAGTTTCATCTTTAAGCGAAGAATTTTTAAGTCTCATAAGAAGGGCGTGTTCTTCGCTTTCCATAACCTGCGCCGTTGAAAACTCAATGTCTATCATGCTTCTGCCAAGTCCTCCGGAAAGCACTTTTTTGAACAGTGCAAAATATTTTTCGCTGTCTTGCTGTTGCATGAGACCGAGAGATGTGTCTATGTATGAAATGACTTCTTTGTTTTTGTTTACAAAACAACCGTATATTTTGCCTATGGCTCCTCTGTCGGGAGAAAGTCTGCGGCGTATTTCGTTTACTTCTCTTTGAATCATTGTAGTGCTCCTTGTATTGTAATTGAAATTCTGATTTACTATTATATCATAAATATGACAATCTTGCAAATGTAAAAGCATCAAATATCATTTTTCGATAAAAATTTGTTCGTTCCTGCGGAACGAACAATAGGCTTTTAAAGCGGTTTAAATTGTTAATTATTCCTTGACTTGACAGAGTTTAATTGATATAATATTTTTAATATGCAATTATTACTGACAAAATGCGGAGGTTAACTATGTATATCATAAAAAAAGCAGATCATAAAATTGAATGTATGTGTGACAAAGCGTGGGGAAATGCCAATGTTGCAGATGTTTGTATAAAAAACTGGGCACAGTTTGAATACGCTCCCGTGACAAAAGCCAAAATTCTCTACAGTGATTACGGCATTCATGTTCAGATGGAAAGTGATGAAGACCCCATTCTTGCAAGATACACCGATCAGAACTCGTCGGTATGCGCTGACAGCTGTATGGAGTTTTTCTTCTCTCCGAATGCCGATGACAAAAGATATTTCAATTTTGAGTTCAATCCATTCGGCACAATGTATTGCGGTGTGCGTACTTCAAGATATGACCCCGAATATCCTACAGAAGACAAGAAATATTTTGAAGTAAAGACCTATGTTGATGACAAAACATGGAAACTTCAGTTCTGTGTTCCTTTTGAAATCATAGACCGAATTTTCGGCAAGCATTCGGATGTTTTTAAAGGCAATCTCTACAAATGTGCCGAAGAAAGCGGCAAAGAGCACTATCTCTCATTCTATCCTCTTGATCCCGAGCAGGTTGATTTTCACAGACCCGAGTTCTTTGGTGAATTTTCTTTTGAAAAATAATTTGGAGGCAGATAATGTATATAATCAAAAAAGTTGACCACAAAATTGAATGTATGAATGACAAAGCGTGGGAAGAAGCCAATGTGGCAAATGTTGCATGCCGTAACTGGCGTGAGTTTGAATATATTCCTCACACAACAGCAAAAATTCTCTACAGCGACTACGGCATCCATGTTCAGATGGAAAGCGAAGAAAAACCCATCCTTGCCCGTTACAGACACCAAAACACACCTGTGTGTACCGACAGCTGTATGGAATTTTTCATTTCTCCCAACGAAAACGATATCCACTATTTTAATTTTGAAGTAAATCCATTCGGCACAATATGTCTCGGATGCTGCACTTCGAGATATGATGTGTCAAAACCCGAAGAAGACAAGACATATTTTGGTGTAAAGACCTATATTGATGACAAAACATGGAAAATTCAATATACCATTCCTTTTGAATTTATGGACAAATATGTCGGCGGACACACCAAAAACATGAGAGGAAATCTCTACAAATGCGGCAACGACACCAAACAGCGTCACTATCTTTCATATTATCCCATGCACGCAACCGAGAGAGATTTTCACAGACCCGAATATTTCGGCAGTTTTATTTTGGAATGATGAGGAAAACAAATGCATAATGACCTAACAAAACAAGACATCAAAAAAATGCAGGAGGAAATTGAATACCGAAAGGTTACCCTGCGCTATGAGCTTCTTGAAGAAGTGAAGCGAACCAGAGCTTTTGGGGATTTAAGCGAAAACTTTGAATACAAAGAAGCCAAAAGAAAGAAAAATCAAAACGAGAGCAGAATCCGTTATCTTACAAACATGATAAAAACAGCTCACATAATTGAAGATAATTCCTCGGATGACACCGTGGGACTTTTTGATGTTGTGGACTGTTTTATGTCCGATATTGACGAAGTGATGCAACTGAGAGTTGTGACAACCGTGCGAACCGATGCCGGCGGCGGACTGATAAGCAACGAGTCGCCCGTGGGCAAAAAGCTCCTCGGGGCAAAGCTTGGCGACGTTTTGACCATTGATTCGCCCGACGGTGAATATGAAATTGAAATTAGAGCCATCAAAAAATCTGACGGTGACGATGATATGCCCATTAATAAGTATTAAAACGGGAATATCTTTTAAACTTTTTTCTAATCGTAATAGGGAATGTAAAAAAACTCCAGACCGCAAAAAGGCAGAAATAATAAGCAATACAGAGTATTAATTAGCCTATAAATCATTTGAAATTAATGTCTGAAAACCATCTTCAGTATTGATTACATAGGCTCATGTACAGCTTTGAGTTCGATTTGACAATTCTGAATCTTTTTTTCTATTCCCCAAAAGACCTGCTAAATAAAGTCAAGAGAAAAATCAAATTTTTTCCACTTAAATAATAACACCGCAAACAGACCGGCATTGAAAAGTGTCGGTCTGAATTTTTTGTAAAATAATTCTGAGAGTTTAATTCCTATTGTTTTTTAGTGTTTTGTGATGTGGTGTATTGTTGAAAAACATAGATTATATCGTGGTTTTTGTTTTTTAATGTTAATTAATTTTAATTATTGTGTTGCGACAAACTTGCGACAAAATAGAAATTAATAGTTGTTGCAAATCTCTTCTAAAAGGGAAAAATTACAGTGTAGTTCCTCGACTACTCCAGAATCCTTTTGCTTATTATATATAACCTGTGCCTTTTTCACTATCTCTGGCAATAAAGGTTTACAAAACTCATATTCTTTTTCTAACAAATCTCTATAACTCAAATCTGAAACTAAGGAGAAATCAACTTTATGATACAATCCATCTTTTACTGGTATCATTTTTTTAATTTCAAGCACTGCTAAAATCTTTTTTACTTCATCTGTGTTTTCAAATTCTCGATATATATCATTTGGTCTTAATTCAGACTTGTCAATCATTTCATATATTATGTAGTTTGTTTTTGTCTTGTTTTTCCATCTCTTATGTTTCTCTTTTGCACTTGTGAGTGGTATAAAGTATTTGTAATTATTTGAAGATACAAGAATACCAATATATGGTTTGTTTGAATAGTCTGGCGTGTTATCAAAGAATACTTCTGTATCTTTTGAGTGAAGTTCTTTTACATAATCAGTTTCAATAGTAAAGAACTCACATTTTGCATTTGTAAATTCAATAGACATTATAGACCTCCTACATAAATGAAAAGGCAAGGAACCTAAGTCCCTTGCCAACTTTAAAACCCCTCATTTTAAATTCGGTAGAGGAACACCATCTTTAATGTCTCTCACTTTGTAATCGGTGGAGATACACCATCTTTAATGTTTCTCGCTTTATAATCGGTGGAGATACACCATCTTTAAAGAAAAGCAGTGCTTTTCTTTTATTATCATTTACATATAAAGAAAAAATATGCACATACTTGTTAATAAAAAATTAACAAGTGTAAAGCAATTTGAATTCTTTAAGTTATAATATGCCTATTATTATCTTCAACTATATTATAACATAAAAATTGTAAATGTCAATACTATTTTATGATATAAATTAGATTTTGTGAATATTTGTACAAATTAGTCAATTATAATTGCTAATATTCTTTTTGCTTGATATGTGTTTAATTATGTAAAAATTATTGCTGTCTGAAAACAACTTCTCCCGTTTCGTCATTCATGGATTCGACAATTGCAAGAGATTCGAGCTGATAGCCCAGATTTCGGATAACTCTTCCGCCAATCTGAAAACCCTTTTCAATGGCAATGCCAAGTCCTTCGACGGTTGCTCCTGCAGATTCTGCAATGGAAATAAGCCCTTGAAGAGCACAACCGTTTGCCAGGAAATCATCAATGATGAGAATGTGGTCATCTGCATTCAGAAAATACTTTGAAACAATAACCTGATTTCTGTTTTTGTGAGTGAAAGATTCAACCTCTGCAACATAAACATCACCGTCAATGTTGATGGATTTTGATTTTTTTGCAAAAATCATGGGAACACCGAATTCTTTTGCAACAAAGCAGGCAATGCCGATGCCCGATGCCTCAATGGTCAAAACCTTTGTTATTTTTTTATTCGAAAAACGCCTTTTGAATTCTCTGCCCATTTCTTCCATGAGTGAAATGTCCATTTGATGATTCAGAAAGCTGTCAACCTTAAGTACATTTCCGGGTTTTACAACACCGTCTTTTATAATTCTTTCTTCCAAAAAATTCATCTTTATCCGCTCCGTAAAACTGGTATTATATGCATTATATCATATGTGGGTAAAAAGGTCAATCATTGAATTTTTATAAAAATTCTTGACGAGTTTGACATAGTATGATAATATTAAGAAAAAGAAAGGCGGATGAATATGAGTTGTTTTAAAAGAGCCGAATGGCGTAGTGGTCTTACATACCAGATAACGTGCAGAAATTGCGGTACGGTTATGACATATATGGACAATGTTTTGGATTTCCGACCATGGTTTCCCGACGGATTTGTATATTGCTCAAGATGCAGAACCCCCCTCAGACACAGTGAACGTTTTGCCATAGACGGACCAATTCTTACACCGCCACCTCCCGGAAGCATTCCCACTCCAATGGGAAGTGCCCCCGTGCCCGGAAATGCACCGTTTTGTTCACAGTGCGGCAACAAGTTCGGCGATGGAGCGAGGTTTTGCGCAAATTGCGGAGCAATGAGAAATTAATATGACTAAAATAAAGGTGATGTAAAAAATTTCGTATGAATTTTTTGCATCATCTTTTTTGTACTCCGTATATGCAAATAGCATTGATTATATGCTTTAAGCTACTTCTGAAAAACTGAAAAATCGGATAAAATAAGTAAAGAATCAATGCTATTTGCCCGGAGGTGTTAAGATGGAGAAAGCAGAACTCGGAAGTATGATTAGAAAAGTGAGACTGATGAAAGGCTACACACAAGAGGTTTTGGCTGAAAAGGCAGACATTGGCTTGATGTATTACGGAGAAATTGAACGCGGAGTTAAAATGCTGAGCATGAAAACCTTTATTAATATTATTGAAGCACTTGAAGTTTCTGCTGATTATATTTTACAAAACGAACTTTCGTCGGGCAAGGAGTATGTGTTTGACGAGCTTACCAAAAAGCTTGAAGGCCTTACACCGCAACAACGCAAAACAGCATCGGATATACTTGATGCATATATTGGAGGAAAGTCTAATGTTTAAAATCAAAAACAACCATTTATCGGTAGAAGGAATAAAATTTTTGCTTCCTCAAAACTTTTATATTGACATTGACGGAATGGAAGATGTTCACCCCGACGGACTGCGACTTATAAATCCCGAAAAAGACTGCAGCATAGTTTTCATGACAAAAGACGAAGAATATGACTCGCTGATTGTCACGCTTTTGGAAACCTTTATTGACCCGGTGTTGGGGATTGGTATTGCCGATAATATGTTTGAGGAAAACGAAACCGGAGAAATATGGATTGAAGAACCAAAAATAAAAGAGAAAAACGGCTTAATTTTTGCCGATGTCAAATATCATTCACGACGTGCTTACTACTATCGGATGCATTTTGAAAGAATTATAGGCTGCAAGCGCAGGTTTGAAGTTTTGTTTGAAGTCCTCAAAGAAAAAAATACGGATATTGAGACCGTTTTAAACCGCAAAAGCATGAAAGAATTTTGCGAAAGTTTTGCGTTGGATGATTAGATACATACACCCAAATATAACTGCACCGTTGCACACAACAAAAAACAGGCGAGCTCATCAACCCCCCCGTTTTTTGCCGGTGTCGTCAACTTAGTGATTAATATACAAATGGGAGTTTGTAGGTGAGATGAGATTGGGCGATAGCGAAAGGCTCTCCCTGTGTAAGGGGAGCTGTCACCGTAAGGTGACTGAGGGGTTGTCATGAAGCTTTAAAATGCCACAAACATAGCAATTGAGGCAGTTTGCTACAATCCCTCCACCGCTTACGCGGTCCCCCTCCCTTTACACAAGGGAGGCAACGCACTGGTGCAAATTCCATCTTAAAACAGCCCGACAAACTCCAATTTATCTCTTAAGTTGACGATATTGCCCTTTTGGTGGGAGTGCGAAGCACTATTGCACAGCAATCAAAAAGAGGCGAGCTCATCAAGTGAGCCCGCCTGTTTTTATCAGTCGAATAATTTTTCATCAGATAACCGACACTTATTCACCAACAATTTCGCTATATAGTCCCATATATTTTTCAGCCGGTTTAGCCCAGCTTGTGTCAAGCTTCATGATTGCACTGCGGTGCTTTTGAAGTTTAACCTTGTCTTTGAAAAACTCTGCCGCACGCTCCACTGCACCAAGCATATCGTGAGCGTTGAACACCTTAAATGTAAAGCCTCTGCCCTCCAGAGTTTCGGTGTTAAGAGGTGCCACGGTGTCCACAAGACCGCCGGTTTCTCTTACAATGGGCACAGAGCCGTAGCGCATGGCAATGAGCTGCGAAAGACCGCAGGGTTCACTTTTTGACGGCATGAGGAAAAAGTCGGATGCCGCATAAAGGCGATTTGCCAAAACGGGGTCGAACATGATTTTTGCACAAACCGTTTCGGGGTGAACATATGAAAGGAAATTAAACATTTCTTCATAACGGGCATCACCGGTTCCCACAACAACGAGCTGAATGCCCATTGTGGCAAGGTTGTCTGCAACCCACTCCACAAGCTCCAGACCCTTGTGATTAACAAGTCTTGTTATCATGGCAACCATGGGAACATCGTCTCTCACGGGGAGACCCAGTTCTTCCTGAAGCTTGGCTTTGCATTTTGCTTTTCCGCCAAGAGATGTTGGCTTGAAATTAAAATCTATTGTAGGATCTTTTTCGGGATTGAAAAGCTTTGTGTCAATTCCGTTTATGATACCGCAGGTTTTATATTGATTCTCGGCAATGATGCTTTCAAGACCGTGTGCAAAATATGCATACTGAATTTCGTGGGCATAGGTTTCGGACACTGTGGTAAGCTTGTCACAAAGAACAATAGCACACTTCATGGCATTTATCATTTCGCCCTGGGTTGCAACATTTCGCCATTTTTCGTCCACGCCAAGCACCTGAGAGAGAAAATCGGGATTTGCTTTGCCCTGATATTCAATGTTGTGAATGGTAAAGACGGTGCGTATTTTGTCAAAGCCTTCAATATCTGAATAGTGAGCCTTCAAAAACAGAGGAACAAAGCCCGTCTGCCAGTCGTTGCAGTGAATAACGTCGGGAATAAAGCCCAGGTGAACAAGCATTTCGAGCACAGCCTTCGAGAAAAAGGCAAAGCGTTCGCCGTCATCTGCATGACCGTAGAGGGAAGTACGGTTAAAATAGTCATCGTTATCCACAAAATAGTAGGTTACCTTTGTGCCTTTAACCTTTCCGCGCCCCGGAGTTTTTACGGTCTTTTTGAAAATGCCCGCATACACGTTTCTCCATGCCAGAGGAACATAAAACTCTGTCACAAATTCAATGCCCAAATCGGGATTGTTTTTAATTTTTGCATAATATGGCAAAACCACCGCTATTTCGCTGCCTTCATATTTTGAAAGCTCAGGCGGCAAAGCACCCATAACATCGCCCAGACCGCCGGATTTTATAAAAGGGGCTGCTTCACTTGCTGCAAATAAAATTTTCATATGTTTAGTCCTTTCATAATTAATTTATATTGTGTCTCCCTTGTGAACAATAATCGGTGAGCTTGAACCGCCAATGAGGGTTGCTCCTGCAGTAATTGTCACATTTTTGTCTATGATTGCATTTTCAATTTTTGCTCCCTTGCCGATTGACGAACCTTGCATGATTATGGCATTTTTGATTTTGGCGCCTTCTTCAACGGTTACATCTCTGAAAACAACGGCATTTTCAAGCTTGCCGCAAATTTTGCATCCGTCGGCAATGACAGAATCACTAACCGAAGAGGTTTCGGCATAATATGTCGGAGCTTCGTCACGAACCTTGGTATAGATTGGTGATTTCGGATTGAAAATGTCTTCTCTTATGCGCTCGTCCATAATGCGGAAGTTGTTTTTGAAATAGGACAAAATGCTGTGGTTACGAAGAACCGGACCTTTGAACTCATACACATTGATGTTTACGCTGTCATCGGCAAAGCGGGTCAAAAGGAAATCTCTTTCAAAGCTGTAGCGACCGCGGGAAACATAGTTATTTATGATGCTGAGGAGATATTTTCTCTCAACAATAAACATTCCCATACCTGCCAGAGAATCTTCACCAAGGCTCTGACCGATGGCAAGGTCAACAGCTTTTCCGTCTTCGCCTTTTTTAAGAATAAGGTCATTGTCAACGGTTTCGTATGCGCAAAGGTCACGGCTTGCAATGGCAGTAACGTCGGCACCTGATTTCACATGGCTTTCAAGAGCTTTTTCGTAGTTGATGTTGCAGATGACGGTTGTGTCACACAAAACAACATAGTCGGGTTTTATGGATTGCAAAAACTGAACCGCATTTGAAAGTGCTTCCAAATTTCCGCGATATACATTTGTTGCACCCGAAGCAAAGGGGGGCAAAATGTAGAAGTTTGCGTTTTTGCGGCTGAGGTCCCATTCACTGCCGGAACCCAGATGGTCCATGAGTGACTGGTAGTTATATTTGGTGATAAGACCGATGGACGATATGTTGGAGTTTACCATGTTTGAAAGCACAAAGTCCACAAGACGATATCTTCCGCCAAAGGGAAGAGATGCCACGGTTCTTTTCATGGTCAAATCACCCAGTGATGTATCATATACATTTGAAAAAATAATTCCTGTCATTTTCATATCAATCTGCCCCCTTACTGTCCAACGGTTTCACCGGCACCGATTACGGTGTTTTTGCCGATTACACAAATATCTTTTTTAACACTTGATGCATCCTCGGGAATTTCGCCCACTTTGGCATTCATTCCCACAACACTTTCCTGACCGATGATGGCATATTTTACAACAGCACCGCTTTTGATTTCAACATCGGGCATAATAACACTGTTGATTACAATTGCATCTTCGGCAATTTTGCATCCCGTTGAAATTACCGAGTTTTTAACACTGCCCTTGATGCTGCAACCCTCGGCAACAAATGAGTTACTTATCTGAGCTGTTTTTGAAATAAGCGTGGGCGGCTCGGCATAGTTTCGGGCATAAATCTTGTAGTTTTTGTCTTTAAGCTCAATGGGAACATTGGGGTCCAAAAGATCCATGTTTGCTTCCCAAAGGCTTTGAAGAGTTCCAACGTCTTTCCAGTAGCCGTCAAACTGATAGGCAAAAAGTTTTCTGCCGTCACCCAAAAGTGCGGGAATAACATTTTTACCGAAATCATTTGAAGAATCGTGGTCTTTTTCGTCTGCTATGAGATATTCTTTTAAAATTTTCCAGTTGAAAAGATACACACCCATCGAAGCCTTTGTGCTTTTGGGCTGTTTGGGTTTTTCTTCAAATTCATAAATCGAGTCGTCGGCATTGGTATTCATGATACCGAAGCGCGAAGCCTCTTCAATGGGGACATCCAAAACGGCAATGGTGCATTCTGCGCCCTTTTCCTTGTGGAAACGGAGCATTTTTTCATAGTCCATTTTGTAGATGTGGTCGCCCGAAAGAACAAGCACATATTCCGGGTCATATCTGTCAACAAAGTTGATGTTCTGATAAATTGCATTGGCAGTGCCTTTGTACCACTCGCTCTTTTTGCTTTTTGCATAGGGCGGGAGGATATGTACACCTCCGAAGTTGCGGTCGAGTCCCCATGGTGAGCCTGTGCCGATGTAGTCGTTTAGCTCAAGGGGCTGATATTGGGTCATAATTCCCACGGTGTCTATTCCTGAGTTGACGCAGTTTGAAAGAGGAAAGTCTATGATGCGGTATTTCCCCCCAAAGGGCACTGCAGGCTTTGCGGTTTCTTCGGTTAAAACCTTTAGTCTGCTCCCTTGTCCGCCTGCCAACAGCATGGCAATGCATTCCTTACTTTTTCCTCTGATCATGAAGATACGCCTCCTAAAACATTATTTCTCCAATTTATAGTATAATACCGACATAGCCGGAATTGTTATTTCAATACTATTGTCACAGCCATGCATGGCAATGCGTTTTGCTTTAACCACGCCTTGTCTGCTTCCTTTGCCGCCATATGCGGCTTTGTCACTTGAAAATATGCATTTGTAGCTTCCGCCTTCGGGAACGCCTATTTTGTATTTAGCGCGTTTAACCGGGCAGAAATTGCAAACGGCAATGATTTCTTCGCCTTTTTTGTTTATTCGTCTGAACGAAATCACACTCTGGGAATCGTCATCACAGCAAATCCATTTAAAGCCGTCCCAGTTTGTGTCGTTTTCCCAAAACTCACTGTGGTCAAGATAAAAACGGTTGAGGTCTTTCACATAATTTTGCATTTTTTTGTGAGCATCATAGCTAAGAAGCATCCAGTCCAGCTCTTTTTCGGGATTCCATTCAATGAACTGTGCAAACTCATTGCCCATGAAGCTGAGCTTTTTGCCCGGGTGAGCCATCATGTAGCCCAGGAAAACACGGAGATTGTCAAATTTTTCGTCATATTCACCGGGCATTTTGCCAATCATTGAACATTTTCCGTGAACCACCTCATCATGAGAGATTGGCAAAATAAAATTTTCGGAAAATGCATAGGTCAGCGAAAACGTCAGGTTGTTGTGTCTGCCTTTTCTAAACAGCGGGTCGGTTGACATGTATGAAAGCATGTCGTTCATCCAGCCCATGTTCCACTTGAAGTTAAACCCGAGCCCTCCGTCATAGGTCGGCTTGGTAACCATTGGAAATGCCGTTGATTCTTCGGCAATCATAAGCACCGATTCATCATTTGAAAATGCGGCGCAGTTGAGCTTTTTAAGAAAATCTATTGCTTCGAGATTGTAGTTACCGCCAAAAACATTGGCTCTCCACTGCCCGTCCTTTTTGCCGTAGTCAAGATAGAGCATTGATGCCACCGCATCAACACGGAAACCGTCTATGTGATAAACCTCCTGCCAGAAGCTCACATTTGAAATGAGAAATGACATAACCTCGGGTCTGCCATAGTCAAAAATGCGTGTGTTCCAATCGGGATGTTCATTTTTGAGCGGGTCGGAATATTCATAACAAAAGCCGCCGTCAAAGCTTGCAAGACCGTGGGCATCCTTGGGGAAATGTGCTCCAACCCAGTCGAGAATGACATAAATTCCCTCGCTGTGGCAAATGTCCACAAACTTTGCAAAGTCCTCGGGAGTGCCGTAGCGTGATGTGGGGGCATAATAGCCCGTTACCTGATAGCCCCACGAAAGGTCATAGGGATATTCTGTTACAGGCATCAGCTCAATGTGAGTGTAGCCCATTTTTTTAACATATTTCACAAGCTCTTTTGCACTTTCGGCATAGGTGAAAAAGTTGCCGTCGGCGTGCTTCATCCATGAGCCGATGTGCACTTCATATATGTTCATGGGACATTCCATGTGATTTGTTTTCTTTTTTGCATCAAGAAACTTTTTATCCGTCCATTTATAATTTGAATAATCATAAACCTTGCCTGCGGTTTCGGGTCTTGTGCAGGTGTGAAAAGCATAGGGGTCGGTTTTATGCAAAAATTCACCGCTTTGAGTTTCGATGTAATATTGGTAGTTATCGTAGATTTTTGCATCGACCGAAAATCCTTCCCAGATTCCGCCGCCCAAGCACGTCATTTGGGGAGCATTTTTGTCCCATCCGTTAAAATCACCGACAACTCTCACGCTTTTTGCATGGGGAGCCCACACTCTGAACACAAAACCCTTGTCTGTTTTGTGACAGCCAAAAAATTTGTAGGCATTTTTGCAATCCCCCGAAAAAAAAGATTCTTTAATACTGTCTGTGTTAAATTTGTCCGTGTTATTCTTCATTAATTACAGCCTTTCGTAAAAACTATTGTCAATTTGTCAGAATTCTATAACTATACACTCTTTATCATATCACATTTAGGATAAAATTACCATATTTATTCCACACAAAAATTTTTTTGTTTTTTATTAAAAACTAACAAGCGGAAAGCAATGAGACACAATAATAAAAGTATATTCAACCATTACTTTGTTTATGCCATGTCAGGCTATATTTTGTCACCTTTAAAATTTATTGTCAGCATAAGTGAAATCGAATGAGGAGAATATAAAACTGTATTCCTAATGATGAAAGGAGCAGGAATTTTTTGAAATTTTTTCATAAAAACAGATTAATCAACTTTGTTTGCTTTTTCATATTATTTGCGCTCTTCTCACCTATTATACTTTCATCGGCAATTCCCCAAAATGCCACCGTAACCAAAAGCGAAACACCAAACCTTTGGATTCCCGAGGGCATGCGATGGTTAGTGCGCACCAGGGAATCACCCACAGAATTTGTTTTGGGAAATACGGCTCAAAAGCTTGACAATAATTCAAAAAACTACAACTCAACGGTATATTTTTGCGGTGTTTTGCCCATTAAAAAGGTAAATGTTTCGGTTGCCGAGGATAAAAGTGTAAAACTTGGCGGTAATGCCGTTGGCATAAACTTAAAAACAGGCGGAGTTCTTGTTGCAAAAACATACACCGTGAAAACTCAAGACGGAAAAGAAGCATCACCGTGGAAAGATGCCGGCATTAAATCCGGGGATATAATTGAATCGGTTGACGGAAACAAAATTACAAAAAAGGAAGAGCTTGCCGACATTGTTCAAAGCGGAAAAAGTCCTTTTAAAATATACGGCAAAAGAAACGGTAAAAGTTTTATGTGCGAAATTGAAAGCGTTACCGACGAAAACGGCAAAAAAGTAATAGGCATATGGGTAAGAGATACCGTAGCCGGAATTGGTACAGTAACATTTTATGAAAACGGAAAATTTGCCGCTCTCGGACATCCCATATGCGATATCGACACCGGGGATTTTGTTCCGGCAACAGGCGGTGCTGTTTTCGAAGCCGGCATTGTCGGTATTGATAAAGGGGCAGAAGGTTCGCCGGGCTCGTTAAAGGGAATTTTTACATCAAACAAAACGGGGGATATTATTTCCAATTGTGAATTTGGAATTTTCGGCGTGTCAGAGCCTGAAAAAAGCGAAGAAATCATTGTGGGAAAAAAAGAAGAAATACGCTGCAGGGAAGCTCAAATTGTTTGCGACATCGGAAAGGGTCCGGAAAAATTTGACATAAAAATTCAGCGAATAATGCCCGAGTCCGACACGTCAAAGTCTATGGTTATTCATATAACCGATAAAACACTTTTGGAAAAAACCGGCGGAATTGTGCAGGGGATGAGTGGTTCACCGATACTTCAAAATGGTAAACTAATCGGAGCTGTAACACACGTGTTTGTAAACGACCCCACAAGAGGATATGGGATATTTATTGAAAATATGCTCTCTGAAGCAGAGAAAATTAAATAATTGTAGGGCAAGGGCTTGCTCTTGCCGATGCTCACTTATATTTTATAGGTGAGCATTTTTATATAGAAGGTATGATATGAAGAGGCTATAAACTAGCTACTATAAAAATGAAGAAGTAGATATTTTATCGAATATAAAACATTTATTTTATAACTCACTTATCAGTTTTTTTGAACAAAAATAATAGAAATTATATATTAGACACAAAATTATTAAAGGTGTATAATACAAAAAAGAGTATTTTATGAGGAGAAATTCAATATGACTATTCAGCAATGTAAATATGCATTAACTGTTGCAAATACAGGGTCATTTAACGAAGCGGCTAAGCAGCTTTTTATTGCCCAATCATCGCTTTCGGTTAGTATAAAATCTTTGGAACAGGAGTTAGATATAAAAATTTTCGAACGTTCAGGAAATGGTGTGTATTTGACTGACGAGGGTGCTGAGTTTGTGAAATATGCAGCACAAATATGTGAAAACAGTGATTTTGTTACAGAAAGATACAAGAAAGAAATATCAAAAAAATTATATATCGCAACACAACATTATGATTTTATTGCAGATATTTTTGGCAATTTTTTGAATTCTATCCAAAGCACAAACTACCGTTTCTCCATAAGAGAAATTGAAACCTATAATGTTATCCGTGATGTTGAAACAGCTAACAGCGATATAGGCATCATTGCTATTAAGGATGGCGATTTTGATGTAATGAAGCGTTATTTAAGTAAGAAGAATTTACGTTTTACCCCTATTTTAGAAGTAAAGCCGCATGTGTTTTTTCGAAAACAACATCCGCTTTCAAACAGCGAAAAAATTTCAACTTCAGACCTTAAAGAATATCCTTATGTATCATATGAACAAGGTGAACACAGCAGTTCGTTTTTCACAGAAGAACTAGCTGATATTTCATACATTGATAAGCATATTGAGATAAGCGACAGAGCTACACTTATGAATCTCTTAATGCTTACGGATGCCTATACTATAGGCACAGGAATTATGCCTTCAGCACTTAATAAGGATGATATTATAAGTGTTCCTTTTGAAAGTGGCGAATTTTATATTATTGGATATTTGCTTAATGAAGAACGCAAAGTCTCCGCTATTACTAATGAATTTATTCAACTAATAGAAAAAACATTAAAAAACCTATAATTTTATGAAGGGAAGATATTTATGAAAGCTCTTGTTAAAAAATACCCACAAAAAGGTTTATGGTTTGAGGATGTAACTGAACCGACTGTTGGTGTTAATGATGTAAAAATTAAAATACATAAGACCGCTATATGCGGAACCGACCTTCACATATACAATTGGGATGAATGGTCACAAAAAACGATAGAAACTCCTCGTGTTATAGGACATGAATATGTTGGTGAAATTGTCGAACTTGGAAGCAATGTAAAGAATTGGGAAATTGGTGATATTGTTTCGGGTGAAGGTCATATTGTTTGTGGAAAATGTCGAAACTGTCTTGCAGGAAATGGTCATTTGTGTAAAGAAACTGTTGGTGTTGGTGTAAATCGTGACGGTGCGTTTGCACAGTATCTGGTTATTCCTCAGGAAAATGTCCGCAAGTGCGAAAAAGATATTCCCGAAGAATTGTATTCAATTTTTGATCCCTTTGGCAATGCTGTACATACAGCACTTTCGTTTAAACTTACCGGTGAGGATGTTCTTATCACAGGTGCCGGACCCATAGGAATTATGGCGGCGGCAGTGTGTAAACATGTTGGCGCACGCCGTGTTGTTATTACAGATATCAATGATGAAAGGCTTGAACTTGCCAAAAAGCTTGGTATACAGTATACCGTAAATACAGCTAAGGAAGATCTTTCAGATATTATGGGTCGATTGTCTATAAAAGAGGGGTTTGATGTAGGTCTTGAAATGTCCGGTAGTGAAATCGCACTTAATACAATGATAGACCATATGATACACGGAGGTAAAATAGCCCTTCTCGGACTTTTGAAAAGCGACAGTAAAGTCGATTGGTCAAAAATTATATTTAATGGTCTGATTATTAAAGGCATATACGGCAGAGAAATGCACGAAACCTGGTATAAAATGTCTGCAATGCTTCAGGGCGGACTTGATATATCAAACATAATAACTCATCGTATGGATATTACCGAATATGAAAAAGGGTTTGAAGCGATGAACAGTGGTAAAAGTGGCAAGGTTATTCTTGACTGGACATCACTTAAATAGGGGGATTTAATATGAAAACAGCATTAAGGTATTTTAAAGAAGTATGCGAAACCATCGAAAAGGAAGGACTTGCAAAAAATGAAAAGGTAATCACTTCTCCACAGGGCAGCAAGGTTCATCTTAATGACGGCAGAGAAGTTATCAATATGTGTGCAAACAATTATCTTGGATTGGCAAACAATTCTGAGGTTATTGAGGTTGCGAAAAACAGCTATGATGAATATGGTTACGGCTTATCGTCAGTTCGCTTTATCTGTGGCACGCAGAAGCTTCATAAAGATTTAGAAGAAAAACTTAGTAAATTTCTTGGCACTGAAGATACAATTTTATACTCTTCATGCTTTGATGCAAACGGTGGTCTTTTTGAAACCCTGCTTGGTCCTGAAGATGCTATCATCAGCGATGAATTAAACCATGCAAGTATTATAGATGGAATCAGACTTTGTAAAGCACAAAGATTTCGTTATAAAAATAATGACATGGACGATTTGCGTTCAAAGCTTGAAGAGGCAAAAGAGTGTCGTATAAAACTTATAGCAACAGATGGTGTATTCTCTATGGATGGTATCGTAGCAAATCTTAAAGCTATCTGTGAGCTTGCAGAAGAATTTGATGCACTTGTTATGGTAGATGATAGTCATGCAGCGGGATTTATGGGGGATACCGGCAGAGGAACACCTGAATATTGTGGTGTAAGCGGTAAAGTAGATATTATAACCGGAACCTTTGGAAAAGCACTGGGAGGAGCATCTGGTGGCTTTACCTCGGGAAGAAAAGAAATAATTGATTTACTTCGCCAGCGCTCCAGACCTTACCTTTTCTCAAATACATTGGCACCGGCAGTTACAGCGGGTTCGTTAAAAGTTCTTGAAATCATTGAAAACGATTTTTCACTGAGAGAAAAGCTTTTCAATAATACTAAACTTTTTGCTGAAAAGATTAAAGAAATCGGGCTTGATGTTATGGATGGTGGAACACCAATTATTCCGGTTATGCTTTACGATGAATATAAGGCTGTTGAAATGGCAAAACGTATGATGGAAAAGGGTGTTTATGTAGTTGCTTTTTCATACCCTGTGGTTCCAAAAGGTAAAGCAAGAATAAGGACTCAGCTTTCTGCAGCACTTAGTGAAGAAGATATTTTATATATTGTAGATTGTTTTAAACAAGTAAAAGAAGAAATGAAACTATAAAAGCAAAAGAAAATGGCAATTTAATTTAGAATTGTCATTTTCTTTTTATGAAATATAGGTTTTGATTGGAGTTTTATTGGAAATGACAGAATTTATAACAGTACTGGAAATAATAGGAACAATTGCATTTTCGGTATCAGGGGCTTTGATTGCGTGCGGTGCAGGTCTTGATATATTCGGAGTGGTTTTTGTAGGATGCATTACAGCATTTGGCGGCGGAATGGTTAGGGATATTCTTTTAGGAATTCATCCGCCAATGATTTTTTTGAATCATATAATCTTTGTAATCGCTGTGCTGTCAGCTATTGTTGTATTTATTGCTGCGTATATAAATAAAGAAAAATTCAAGATTTTTAAGTCAAAAATTGATTGTATAAACAATTATTTTGATGCAGTTGGGTTGGCAGCATTTTCTGCAACAGGAGCAGAAGTTGGTTTCATACAGGGGTATTCAGATAATGCGCTTGTTATAGTAATTGCTGGTATGATTACCGGCGTCGGCGGAGGAATTATGCGCGACATATTGATTGATACAACACCTTATGTTTTTAAAAAGCATATTTACGCTTTAGCTTCGGTTTTTGGCAGCTTGTTATATTATTTTTTAAGGCAATTTCTTGATAATATTTCCCTTGCATTTGCACTTGCTATGCTTTCTGTAATCATTATAAGGATTCTGGCAACAAAATACTGTTGGAGTTTACCTAAAGTATCAATATCAATGAGTAATGAATTGAACAATAAAAATATCAATTTCAACAAGCAACAGGACGATGAGGCTCTCCTATAGTACACGTCGAACTCCGGTAATACCAAAGCGAATTTTATTGACAAATTTACTCATTTCATCGTCAATATAGGAATTTTGTCAACAAGATGGCTTGAATCTTAAAATTTTTCAAGAATAATTTTTTGTTCCCTATTGACTACAGTCGTGTCGGGTAGCCTGATAATTCAGAATGGTAAATTTTGGGAGCTGTGACACACGTTTTTGTAAACGATCCTACGAGAGGATATGGAATCTTTATAGAAAATATGCTTGCAGAAGCAGAGAAAATTAAATAATTGTAGGGCAAGGGCTTGCTCTTGCCGACGCTCACTTATATATGTTATAGGTGAGCATTTTTATTATAATAAAACACATCAAAGTTCATGAATCTTAGGTTTGTTAGAAGTTTGTGCAGTTCTTATTTTAAAGATATTGCATTATTGCATATTTTATGATATAATTCGAACAAGAAAGCGCAACACAGTTTAAAAAGAATATTCCCAAAATTGCTTTAGCGAGAGAAAAAGGAATTTAAAGAGGTAAAATTATGGATAATAACAAGGTTATGAAATCTATGAAGACGATCATGAAAAAAAAGAATAAGAAGCTTAGAACGATTATTACATTATTGCTGTGCGTCATTATATCGGCTTTGCTTTCGGGCTGCGGTGGTGAAAAATCGACAGAAACGGTAGAAACGGCAAATTATAATGTTGGTGACTACATAACCTTCGGCAGGTATGATTTGGACGGCAAAAAACAGAATGGAACGGAATCTATAGAGTGGCTTGTGATTGATAAACAGGACGGACAAGTGCTTGTTATCAGCAAGGATATTCTTTTCACCAATAGATTTACCAACGAAAGCCACGACAAGGATCAATGGGACAACAGCGAGATCCGTAAAATAATGAATGTTGATTTTTATGACGAAGCATTCAATGAAGATGAGAAGGGTATAATACTTACCACAAATGTATCACCGGGCGAGAATCCTTATTACGGAATTCATCCGGGTATGCCCACGGAAGACAAGATTTTTTTGTTAAGCGTGGATGAAATAACAAAGTATATGCCATCGGAAGAATCCAGAAAATGTTCCATTTCAGAACTTGCGACACAGACGACTTACGGTTTTCCGAGTTATTGGTGCACACGGACGCCCGGTCAATCTGACGGTTCGTTAGTTGTTCTGGGTTGTTCGGACGGAGTTATTGAGTATGATGGATTCTACAAGCCTAATTATTTTGGCATTCGCCCTGCCATGTGGTTAGATTCGGAATTGTTGAAGGAATATGCTCCAAAATCCGGTCAGCAAGGTGGTGGAGAAGGCGAAAACGGCGGAAAAGGCGGTGAAACACCACCACCTGAAGTAATAATGGTTTGTGAAGTGGGAGATATAATAACCTACGGAAGGTATGAGCAGGATAATAACGCGAGCAATGGAAGAGAAAATATAGAATGGATTGTTCTTGATGTGCAGGACGGAAAAGCCCTTGTTTTCAGTCTTTGTGGTTTGGAGTGGCAACAATATAACAAAACAGATGAAGAGGTCACGTGGGAAAGCTGTACACTTCGCGAATGGCTGAATAATGATTTTCTAAATGGTGTGTTCAGCGATGGTGAAAAGTCAATGATTTGCACAACAATGGTGCCCCCTGTCGGAGATAGAGATGCTTCAACAGAGGATAAGGTATTTTTGCTGAGCGAAAGAGAAATGAAAAAATATGAAGAATACTATATAAATTGTGATGGTACAGAATATGCTGATGCTAATAATAAAGCCACTGTTGTTATTGATCCGGAAATAGATGATAGCAGGGTGGTGTCCTATGACTCAGCGTGGTGTCGGTCCGATGCCGGAAATACTGCCACTGAGATATCGACTATGACTATTAGTGCGAAATTAAGTGTTAATGAATATAGTCTTGTGCGACCTGCCATGTGGATTGAGTTGAGTGAGTAATTTAAAGTCAAGAATAGTTTAGGGTTATGGCAGTTTTTGCTACATAATATTGATTTTTCCTAAAGCTTATTTGTTAATTTTAATATGAAAGTCAACGGATAAATTATGAGGATTTCCTGTTATTCAGTCCGGTAGTCCTATAATACAAGGCTAAAATTCGTTGACAAATTTACTCATTTCATCATCAATATCGGTAATTTTGTCAACAAAACACCTTGCATTTGAAAATTTTTACAAGAAAAATTTGTTGTCCCATATTGACAACAGTCGTGAGTGGTAGTCCGATTATTCAGAACGGCAAGCTTGTGGGAGCTGTAACACACGTGTTTGTAAACGACCCCACAAGAGGATATGGAATTTTTATAGAAAATATGCTCTCTGAAGCAGAGAAAATTAAATAATGGTAGGGCGAGGGCTTGCTCT
Organism: Clostridia bacterium; assembly: GCA_017397885.1. GTDB lineage: Bacteria > Bacillota > Clostridia > UMGS1810 > UMGS1810 > RGIG1828. Next base: position 23,224 of record JAFQHQ010000207.1, read on the forward strand.
TGCCGATGCTCACTTATATATGTTATAGGTGAGCATTTTTTGACGGACGATTAGAAATCCCGCAGATAAAAAGACCAAACAAAATAATTATACCTTCTGCGTTAATTCCATTTTCGCAGAGAAATCGTAGTGACAATCACAAGAAATTTGTTCATTTTTATGAACATGACAAAAATTTTGATTGCTTAAAGACTAAAGAAAATATACTTTACCAAAGGTTTAGAAGCAATGCTTGATGAACTTGAACCCGAGGTTGTACTTGTTTATGGTGGTATGCCTGACAGTATTTTTACAAAGGTTAAGGATACCGGATTAAACAGAAATCCGACGCCACGTAAGAGAAAATATAAAAGCAGAAAGTGAGGATATTAATTAATGTTAGTGTATGATGTATTTGTTTTAATGTTTGATGCATTAGATGCAATGTATGATGAAGCACCAAATGAAGTTTTAGGAAATTATTTAAGTGGATTAAATCCGTTTTGGTTTGACGACGAGGGATCGGCAGACCCAGCCGAATATGAAGAGTTTAAAGAAGCATTTTTAGAAATGTTCACAGAAAAAGAACCAATGCCGGAAGAAGCATATGATTTTTGCAAAAATTATCTTAAATCCAAAGCGCCTAAAGAAGTAAATGATGCTTTTAATAAAATTGACAAAGACGATTGGATATATTCTGCCGAAAACGATGAGGCATGATTCCATGAAAGAATTAGATGTTGTAAGATTTAAAAGCGAATTTTGTGATTTGCCAACTGGCACGACCGGAACAATTGTTTTGGAATATGGCGGAAAATGCTTTGAGGTTGAATTCTTTGATGAGAAAGGAGATACCATTGATGTTGTTACAACGCCGGTTGAATTTTTAGAGTTAGTACAGTCATACTAAGCACTAAACAAATTAAGGCAGGATTGATGAGTCCTGTCTTTTTTTGTAACAAAAATCACATGATTTTTATTACAAAAGCGTGGCTCTCCAATTGTATAAATGCGGAAGTCCCATTTTATAAAAGTGATATAAATTTTTATTTTCATCGATGATTAACCTCACATTAACCTCATTAGTATCACGATTAACCTCATAATTCGCTTCATTTCCGTCAAGATTTCCTTCATTTCCTTCATTATTACCTTCAAATTAAAACTTATTACCTTCAAAATTTCAATAATAAAGAAAAATGTTGTCCCATATTGACATCACTCGTGAGCGGTTCGCCCATCTTGCAAAATGGTAAAATTGTGGGAGCTGTAACGCACGTTTTTGTGAATGATCCAACGAGAGGGTATGGAATATTTATTGAAAATATGCTCTCTGAAGCAGAGAAAATTAAATAATTGTAGGGCAAGGGCTTGCTCTTGCCGATGCTCACTTATATATGTTATAGGTGAGCATTTTTCATTAATTTCATTGACTTTTGTCATTATATGTATTATAATATTACGACAAAAGTAAAAAGTGGGTGATAATATGGATTATATGACAGAACTTAAATCAATAGCAAAAAGTAATGGTGGGATTATAGAAACTAAAGTCGCTGCCGAACATGGTA
>JAFQHQ010000208.1 GCA_017397885.1 Clostridia bacterium
ACAGAACCTAAAACAAGATAAAATTGTCGCTTTTTCAAGGCGGAAGGTCGAAGTAATACCGGCGTATTTTGAGACCGACAACAAAGAAAAACGGCTATTTTACTTGGTTTAGGCGGGTTCGGATACTAACGCAACTGCTTATACTAAGCAAGGAGAACAAAGCTCATGATACAAAAATCACTTTCTCTTAACGGTGCCTGGGAAATGGCATATTCACCCGACAAATATGAAGGCGTTGAAATTCCTTTTGATTCAAATGACAAAAGCCAATTTTTCACCGGCTTTTCGTTGATTGATAATGCAGTGCCGGGTTTTTGGGAAGACATGACAGACAAGTTTCGCTATGCCGACTTTTTTGGCAAACTGCGCATAAATCCTGAATACGGTATTCAAAGCTATCCCATCAGCGGTACGTGCCCCGACATGGCACTTCCCAATGTGGTTGGGTCTTTTGCATACCGTGCAAATTTTGAGTGTGACAGTCCGTCTGTACCTTCTGCAATCCATTTTGACGGAGTTCAAAACACTGTTTCTTTGTGGATAAATGATTCTTTTGTCGGCAGTCACAAGGGCTATAGCACTCCCTTTGAAATTGAAATAAAAGATGGAGTTCTCAAAAAAGGGGAGAATTCAATTTTTCTCATTGTTTCAAACCATCCTCTTGAGGGCTATGACGGTGAAATTGTATCGGGCCTCACAAATCGTGCCGCAAATGAATACACAGGCGGCATAACAGGGGAGGTTGCACTTTGGCAATATGAGTCGGCACTGCGTGATGTGGCAGTTCTTATTTCCAAAGATTGCAAAACGGCATATGTCAAGGTGGATGCCGTGTCTGAATGTGAATTTAACTGGACGATTACATCAGATGCAGTAGCGGTAAAATCAGGCAGTGCAAAGGGTGATTTTGAATTTGATGTTTCGGATATGAAGAAATGGACTCCCGATTCACCAAATTTATACACCCTCACACTCTGCGACGGAAACAGCTCTTTTGAACGCATTTTCGGTGTTCGTTCGCTCACAGCTGATGATTCAAAGGTATATCTTAACGGCACTCCTTGCTTTATGAGAGGTGTGTGTGAACATTTTTACATCTACGATACCGTTCATCAGATACACGATAAAACATACTACAAAAACATAATACGCAAATTTAAGGAGCTTGGCTTTAACTACATACGTTTTCACACCTACATTCCTTTTGAAGAATACATGCAGGCATCCGACGAACTGGGAATCATGATGCATGTTGAAAGCCCCAATAACACAAGTCTTGACGAGTGGAAAGAAATTGTAAAATTCTGCCGTCGCCATCCCTCGGTTGTGATATACTGTTGCGGAAATGAGCTTCAGATGGATGATGATTTCATTGCACATCTTGGGAAATGTGCGGACGAGGTTCACAAAAACACCGACGCTCTTTTTGCGCCCATGAGTGCCATGAGAGGACTGGAATATTGCTTTATTGAACCCGACATGGAAGACAGAATGAAACATGAACCCTTTGAGCATTGTCCGGACAGACTTAAAACCGTGGGTGAATTCAGCGATGTTTATGCAAGCTACACTAGCGGTCATCACAGCTACCGTTCCACGGGATGCGACATCAAAGCGATGGACGAATGGCACAAGGTATATAACAGACCGCGCCTGAGCCACGAGATATGCATAGACGGCACCTACACCGATCTTAGTCTTGCCGAGCGCTATGAAGGAACAAGAATCGGCAAAACCGAAATGTTCACGTCACTGAAAAAACATCTTAAAGAAAAAGGCGTTCTCCAAAGAGCTCCGCTCTATTTCAACAATTCATCTAATTGGCAACGCAGAGTCAGAAAACACTGCTTTGAAGCACTCAGACGAAGCAAATTCATTGCGGGTTACGATTTCCTCGGCCCAATCGACACCCACTGGCATACCTTTGGATATGATGTGGGCATGATGAACGAGTTTTACGAACTCAAGCCCGGTGAAACCGTAAGAAATGTTCAGATGTATAACAACGGCACCGTAATTTTAAATGACCTTAACAAAAAGGCAAATTTCACTTTGGGAAAAATGCTTAAAACCTCTATTATGGTTTCACACTACGGTGAAAAGACATTGGAGAATGCAAATCTCACAATTCGTCTTTTTGCAGACGGCAAGGTTATAGATTGTCAAAATGTTTCGGCATCTGCAATCAAAAACGGTGAAATTACCACTTTGACAGATTATGAATATGAGCTTCCCGGTGGCGATGTGCCTATGGCACTAAAGCTTTGTGTAACTCTTGATGCAGAGGGTGTATATGCCGAAAACGAATGGGAACTTTATGCTTTCCCCGAAGTGGAAAATCAATGTGTATCAAATGTTAAAATTGTCAATGAATGCAAAAGCGATGAACTTAAAAATATGCTCAAAAACGGTGAAGCTGTTGTTCTCTTTGGTTCAAAGCCCTTTGACAGCACCGAAACCGGCTTCAAAATAGCACTTGCAGGCAGAACCGCAGGCAACCTTGCCACAGTGATTGCCGATCATCCGCTCATGAAAAATATGCCTCATGACGGTTTTTGCGGATGGCAGTTTGCACCAATGCTCGAAGGTGGCAGTGCAGTTTGCTTCGAAAGCGATTGCGTAGCGTTTAACCCCATTATCGAGGTTGTTTCGACTCACAAAAATGTTATCCGTCAGTCGGCACTCTTTGAGTTTGAGGCTATGGGCGGAAAGCTTTTGGTTTGCTCTCTTAATCTTGATTCAGAAGACCCGGGTGCGGTGTGGTTTAAAAACGAAATACTAAACTATGTTCAGAGCGAAGCTTTCAGTCCGAGCGATTACCTCGGTGAGGATGAGTTTGATATTTTTGTAAGCACTGTGTCCAAAAAGTCTGAAAAAAACAAGAATTTTGCGTTAAATGCAAATGATAAAACTGCTATGAGAAGAAAAAAATAATGAAAAGAGGATATATATTATGAATCTTTGGGAAAGAGACGAGGTGCCATTTTATGATGAAAATCTTATGGACGGGTTCATTCCGACCCTGACACCCTACATTGCAGACGGTGCCAAAACATGTGTTGTTGTTGTTCCCGGTGGGGGATACCGCAACTGTTGCGATGTTCACGAAGGCAGACAAATTGCCGAGTGGTTCAATTCTGTCGGCGTTAGTGCATTTGTTCTTAACTATCGCTATAACCCCTATAATCACCCCGTACCCGTTACAGACGGAAGAAGAGCTGTGAGAATGGCACGTTTTCTTTCAAGGGAATACGGCTATGAAAATGTTGGCATAATGGGCTTTTCTGCTGGCGGCCATCTTGCAGGAAGCGTTGGTACATTCAAGGGTGATTTCGGATATGTTCCCCGGGACGAAATTGACGAAGAATCATCAATTCCCGATTTTATGATTCTTTGCTATCCGGTTATCTCCTTTGTGGAATATGCTCACCGCGGAAGCTTTGAGCACCTCAGTCAAGATCGTTTCCCGCGAACAGCCCTTGAACTTTCGGTCGAAAAAAATGTGGATGAAAACACTCCTCCCACATTCCTTTTTCATGCAGTAGGTGACAGAGATGTTCCGGTTGAAAATTCGCTTCTTATGGCATCGGCACTTTCAAGATACAAAGTACCCTTTGAGCTTCACACCTTTGCAGACGGCGGTCATGGTGTTGGTCTTGCCAACGGTGTCGCACCCACATGCCATTTTGAATATATAAAATTCTGGACCGAAAATCTTAAAAACTGGCTGAAAAGCCGTGGATATATGTAAAAATTTTTTGTGTTACTTGCAAGCTTACCATTTACAGATCATAATTCTAAAAATAAAACAGCTGAAACTGTCGTATGACGGGTTCAGCTGTTTTGTGTGCGCTCGGCATGCGTAATAACTTGGCGGTGAAAGTCCGCTACAGGCTTGGCAGTAGGAACTGTTAGCCAAAGACAAGGGCGTCCGTCGCGAGGCGGAGTCTGAAGGAAGTCGGAGGCAAAACCTCGGTCTGAC
>JAFQHQ010000209.1 GCA_017397885.1 Clostridia bacterium
AGGTGGATTTGCCGTAAGGCAAAGACGGAGGGGTACGAAACGCAGGAATATCAATGGTTTTAACAATACCCCTCAGTCAGTTTCGCTACGCTCACTGCCAGCTCCCCTTAGGCAGGGGAGCCTTTCGCCCTTGTGTTAAACTCAGCGACAAACGCCAATTTAAACTTCCAATTCGAAAAGAAAGGACAAATCATGAAAAAAATAGGTTTTATTGATTATTATCTTGATGAATGGCATGCAAACAATTATCCCGAATTCATAAAAGTGCAAGGCAACGGAGAATTTGAAGTTGCATATGCCTGGGCAAAAATAGATTCACCGCTTCCCGGTGGAATGACAAGCAAAGAATGGTCAGAAAAATACGGAATTACGGTTCTTGAAAGCCTCGATGAGCTTTTGAAAAAAAGCGACTACATCGTGGTGCTTTCACCCGACAATCCCGAAATGCACGAGGAGCTTTGCTCCCTTGCACTGAAAGCAAAAAAGAACACCTACATCGACAAAACCTTTGCTCCCGACAAAAAAACCGCCGTTCGAATTTTTGAAATGGCTCAAAGTTATGGTACAAAGTGTTATTCATCCTCTGCACTTTTTTATGCCGATGAATATGCAGACATCAAAACCGACGGTCTTTCTGTAATAAACAGTTCCGGTCCGGGGACTTATGAGATGTATTCAATCCATCAGATTGAGCCAATCGTAAAGCTCATGGGCACCGGCAAAAAGATGCGTATTATGAGCGTTGGAACAAAAGATTACCCTGCTATGATTCTTGAATATGAAGACGGCAGACAGGCAAGGTTTTCAAACTTTCCCGACGGGGCACCTTTCAGAATGAACTTTGGCTACCTGGACGGAAAAACCGCTTCAACCGAAGTGGAATCTGACTTTTTTGCCCATTGCATCAAAAATATGCTCCAATTTTTTGAAACAGGCGAAATCCCCGTTCCTCACGAAAATACGGTTGAGGTAATTGCCATAAGAGAAGCAGGCTTGAAAGCAATGGAAACACCCTTTGAGTGGGTTGAAGTGTAAAAATTATGTTCATAAAAACAGCCCCTGAATTGTCAAATCATTATAAGGCAATTCAGGGGTAATTGTTTTATTATAAAATTTTAATTAAATTTAAACGAATAAAGGTGAGCATCCTTAAGCTCAAATTTGAGACGAACGGCTTTGCCTCGCAGAGCGGAGAGCGGTTTTTCAAATTTAACCTTTCTGTCCACACTGTCACCAAAAATGATTTTGCTTTCATACCCTTCAATCACGATGCCGTTTTCATCACATATGCTTATTTTCAAAAGCCCGGCAACAGAGGTTGAAAAATTTATTTCAAGCTCATTTCCTTCAAATGTGAGAGGCTTTGTCAGCACACATCCGCCTTTGTGCTTTGCATACCATGAGAAAAATCCGTCAAGACGCATGGTGTATCTTCTGAAATTCACGTTTTGCACACGGTAACCCTCACCGGTGTAGAGGGAAAGTTCGTTGGGAGCACCGGGCACATCAGATTCGGTTTCCTCCATTCCGTATGCAAAGAAGCAGTCGCCGTACCACCAGTTGAGATCGTTTTCAACACCCGGAGCAAAAAATGCCTCGTCTGTTCTTCTGAAATTGAATCCGTCACGGGAAGTCATAAGAATTGTGTCGGTAAATGCAGTTCCGCCTCTGCCGTATTTTTCGATAATTTTTTTCCTTTTGCTCCATTGGGGCATTTCTTTAAAATTGTCGTCATCAAATCTTCTGTCCACATATCGTGCCGCAAGAGATATGAACATATCGTTTGCCCTTGGATATTTGATAGTCTGATTTGTATAATACTGAATATCTTCGCCGGTGTCGTCAATAAATTTAATCTGACCGTGGTCTGTGAAATGAACAAAGTCCTTTGAGGTTGCAACTCTGATGTCTCTTATTTCATTTGTATCGCCAACACGGTAAAGATCGTCATCGGCTCTTATACGCTCGGTTTCTCCGGGCATAAGATGAGACCCGCGGTAAAAAACGAAATATTGTTCACTTTCCTTATCCCAAAGCATAACGTTATAGGAGTCAAAGTCACCGGTCAGTTCAAGTCGACGCTTCTCCGTAAAGTGAATACCATCGGGGCTTGTGTGGAGAATAAGACCACCTTTATTGTCAAAAACTCCCATTTTAAGAGCTTTATATTTTTCGTCAGCAGGACAGTCGGGATTTTCGTCATAAAAAATCGAGAAATTGTCCACATATTTATTTTCAAAATGGATAATGTTGTTGTCTTTTCCGCCGATGTCATAGATTCCCAGCTTCGGATAGCTAAAGGTTTTTCCGTCATTGCTTTCTGCCACGCAAAAGGCAGGGGGGATGGATTTTTGATATGTACCATCAAGCGTGCAAACATCCGATGATGCACGGTAATAAAGACGATATTTGTCTCCGTCTTTTATGATTCTTGCATATCCGTTGTGAATACCTTCCCAGCTTTTGTTGGTTGTGAGCGCTATTTCTTTTTTTTCGGGTTTGTGCATCACAAGCTCTGTATTTTCATTTTTATCAATAAGCATATCATCCCAGCAAAGATGACGATTGTTTTTAAGGTTATATATTTCCATTTAAACCACCTCGTTTTCAATGTGTTGATTTTATTATACATAAAACTTTTGATATAATCAATGGTGATTTAAAGACACTTTGTTTAAACTTATGTCTTATTGCATGAAGGAATTACGATTCTTGTTAAATTGAAGTATCCGTTTGCAAGATGGAGATGGTACTATTAATTGTTTTTTATAAAATAGAAATCGAATTAAGCCATATACATTCTCGGGGATACTCCCGTCACCTGTTTAAACTTTCTCGAAAAATATACATAATCGGTATATCCGCACTTTTCGGCAATTTCAGAAAGAGAGAGCGAACTTTTATATGTATCAATGAGAAAGCAGGCATGCGAAATACGCACCTTCGTCAAAAATTCAATAGGGGTTTTACCGGTTATTTTTTTGAAGTGTGCTCTGATATAATCTTTTGCATAACCACCATTTTCGAGAATTTCTCCAATGTTTAAGTTTGAATTATAAAACTCGGTTGTTATCTCGTCCACGATTTTTTTGACGGCAATACTTATTTCATTATCGTTTTTAAAATTTTCAGCAACAAAATGAGCCAGTGCACCGGTCAGTGCAACAACATATTCCGGATTTGAATAGCGATGGTTATATATCATTTTTGCAAGAAAAGTTCCTTCTCCGTTTAAGTATACAATTATTTCATAATATGCGTGCTGATGAAACGGACATTCGTGATCAATACGGCCAATAAGTAAGTTCATAACATCACCCCGTGTCATTATAATACGAATTGATTTTTTGTGCAAGTTGTTTTGTGAAAATGTAAGAAAAAAACAAACGGAAAATTTTTGAAAAAAAGAGCTTGACATTTGGAATAATTTGTGTTAGTATTATAAATTGCAGTTATAGCCGTTTTTATGGATTTTCGATTGTGCATAATCACGGTTTTTTGTGCATGGAAACAATCCGAATTATGCATTATTACTGTGTTTGTGTGACTCGACCTCACGCAAACAGAAAAGATTTTATCTTTTCGCAGCAAAAAAAATATATGAGGTGATAGAAACATGGTACATCCTATCAAGCTTGGTAAGAACGAACGTATGAGCTATTCCAGAATCGACGAAGTTCTCGAGATGCCAAACTTAATTGAGGTGCAAAAGAATTCATACCAGTGGTTTATCGAAAAAGGTTTAAAAGAGGTACTCGAAGACGTATCTCCGATTTGCGATTTTTCGGGAAATCTTGTGCTTGAATTCGATGATTACTATTTGGATGAAAATCCGAAGTATTCAATTGAAGAATGTAAAGCGCGTGATGCCACATATTCAAAGCCCCTTAAAATTAAGGTAAGACTCATCAACAAAGAGACCGGCGAGGTTAAGGAACAGGAAATCTTCATGGGAGAATTTCCGCTCATGACCGATCAGGGTACCTTCATTATAAACGGTGCCGAAAGAGTTATCGTCAGCCAGGTTGTCCGTTCTCCGGGCATCTACTTTGCAATGCAACATGACAAAACCGGTAAAGAGCTCTATGATGCTACCGTTATACCGAACCGCGGTGCATGGTTGGAATATGAAACCGATTCCAATGATGTTTTCTCCGTGCGCATAGACAGAACCAGAAAACTTCCTGTAACTGTCCTCATCCGTGCACTTGGTCTCAACACAAATGCTGAGATTCTCGAAATGTTCGGCTATGATGAAAAAATCAACACCACCCTCGAAAAGGATTTCACAACTAATTCAGAAGAGGCATTAATTGAAATATACAAGAAACTCCGTCCCGGTGAGCCTCCCACGGTTGAGAGCGCAACCACCCTTATCAACGGACTTTTCTTCGATGCAAAGCGCTATGACCTTTCAAGAGTTGGCCGTTTCAAATTCAACAAAAAGCTCTCGCTTAGTGCCCGCATCAAAAATCAAACCCTTTCAAAACCTGTTGTAGACGAAGAAACAGGCGAAATTCTTGCTGAAGCAGGCGAGTGCATCAGCGCCGAAAAAGCCGCTATTTTGGAAAAAGCCGGCATCAACACCGTTTGGGTAAAAGTTGAAGACAAAGAAATCAAAATATTTACCAATGATATGGTTAATATTTTTGATCATATATCTCCCGAGCTTGCCGAAGCTATTGCAGAATATGATATCAATGAGAAAGTTAAGTTCAGCGTTCTCAAGGAAATTCTTTCTGCATCAGACGATATCGAAGAGCTCAAAAAGCTTATCAAAGAAAGAATTACCGATCTCATTCCAAAGCATATTATCACAGAAGATATTTATGCTTCCATCAACTATCACAATAACATTGTATACGGAATCGGTACAACCGATGACATCGACCACCTCGGTAACCGTAGACTTCGTGCAGTTGGTGAACTTTTGCAGAATCAGTTCCGCATTGGTCTTTCAAGACTTGAAAGAGTTGTAAGAGAAAGAATGACAATTCAGGATCTCGATGCTGTAACACCTCAGCTTCTCATCAATTCAAGACCTGTTGTATCTGCAATAAAAGAATTTTTCGGTTCTTCACAGCTTTCACAGTTCATGGATCAGACCAACCCGCTTGCAGAGCTCACTCACAAGAGAAGACTTTCGGCTCTCGGTCCCGGCGGTCTTTCAAGAGAAAGAGCCGGCTTCGAAGTTCGAGACGTTCACCATTCTCACTACGGAAGAATGTGTCCTATTGAAACTCCTGAAGGTCCTAACATCGGTCTTATCAACTCACTTGCATGCTATGCACGCATCAATGAATATGGTTTCATTGAAGCTCCTTACAGAAAATTCGATAAGGAAACTCTCAAGGTTACCGATGAAATTTCATATATGACAGCAGACGTGGAAGATAACTACATGGTTGCTCCCGCATCTGAAAAGCTTGCAGAAGACGGTTCTTTTGTTAACGACAAGGTTATTGTTCGTTACAGAGATGAATTCATTGAAGTTGATCCATCAAAGGTTGACTACGTTGACGTTTCTCCCAAGCAGATTGTATCTGTCGCCACAGCAATGATTCCCTTCCTTGAAAACGACGACGCCGTTCGTGCGCTCATGGGTTCAAACATGCAGCGTCAGGCGGTGCCCCTTCTCAAAACCGAATCTCCGATTGTCGGCACAGGTATGGAATATAAAGCAGCAAAAGACTCCGGCGTTTGTGTTCTTGCAAAAGAAGACGGTGTAGTTATCAGAGTAGGTGCAGATGAAGTTCTTGTTCGTGAGGATGACGGAAATGTACGTAGCTACAAATTCATCAAATTCCTCCGTTCAAACCAGAGCACCTGCATAAACCAGAAGCCAATTGTATCAAACGGCGAAAGAGTTAAAAAAGGTGACATCATTGCCGACGGTCCTTCAACTGCCAACGGTGAAATCTCCCTCGGTAAAAACATTCTCATCGGCTTTATGACATGGGAAGGTTACAACTACGAGGATGCTATCCTCATCAATGAACGCCTTGTAAAAGAAGATGTATTCACATCAATTCACATAGAAGAATATGAGTGCGAAGCCCGTGACACCAAACTCGGTGCCGAAGAAATCACCCGTGACATTTCAAACGTTGGTGAAGATGCACTCAAAGACATCGACGAAAGAGGTATTGTCCGCATAGGTGCCGAAGTAAGAGCAGGGGATATCCTTGTTGGTAAGGTAACTCCAAAGGGAGAAACCGAGCTTTCTGCAGAAGAAAGACTTCTGCGTGCAATCTTCGGTGAAAAAGCAAGAGATGTAAGAGATACATCGCTTCGTGTACCTCACGGTGAATCCGGTATCGTTGTAGATGTTAAAATATTTACCCGTGAAAACGGGGATGAACTCCCCCCCGGAGTAAATCAGCTCGTTCGTTGCTACATCGCTCAGAAGAGAAAAATCTCTGTGGGTGACAAAATGGCAGGACGTCACGGTAACAAGGGCGTTATTTCCCGAATTCTTCCCGAAGAAGATATGCCCTTCCTTCCCGACGGCACACCTCTTCAGATTGTGCTTAACCCTCTCGGCGTACCTTCCCGAATGAATATCGGACAGGTTCTCGAAGTTCATCTTGGTTATGCCGCAAAGGCTCTCGGCTGGAAGATTGCAACTCCCGTATTTGACGGTGCAAATGAATAAGACATTTTCGAAACCCTCGAAATGGCAGGCAAATCTCTTGATGGTAAAACAGTTCTCTATGACGGTCGTACCGGTGATCCCTTTGACAGCCCGGTAACCGTTGGATATATGTATTATCTCAAGCTTCACCACCTTGTTGATGACAAAATCCACGCTCGTTCAACAGGTCCTTACTCTTTGGTTACCCAGCAGCCTCTCGGCGGTAAAGCGCAGTTCGGCGGTCAGAGATTTGGTGAGATGGAAGTTTGGGCACTGGAAGCATATGGTGCCGCATACACACTTCAGGAAATTCTCACAGTTAAGTCCGATGATGTTGTTGGTCGTGTTAAAACATATGAGTCAATTGTCAAAGGCGAAAATGTTCCGAAGCCCGGTGTTCCCGAATCATTCAAAGTTCTTATCAAAGAACTTCAAAGTTTGGGTCTCGATGTTCAGGTGCTTGATGCAAATGACGAGGTAATTCCCATCAGAGAAACAGATTATGATGATGAAGATACAGATCTTCGTCTCAATCTTGAAGGTAACGAAGAAGACTTCTTCGACGGTTATGATGCCGATGAAGATCTTGGTGACGAATCTGATGAAGATCTCGGCGATGAACTCGACGACGAAGACGATATTGATGAACTCGACTTTGACGATGACAAAGACGATGATTTTGAAGATCTCGACATACTTGCTACCACAGCATTTGACGATTTAGAAGCTCCCGATGTTCTTGACATGGGAGATGATTATATAGTTGATTTTGATGATATTGAAGACCTTGACAGCTCAATTGATTCAATAGAAGATGATTTTGGTGATCAATAAGAAAGGAGATAGCTTATGTCAGCATTTAATGATTTTGAATCTATAAAGATTGGTTTGGCTTCTCCCGAAAAAATCAGGGAATGGTCACACGGCGAAGTTAAAAAGCCGGAAACAATAAACTACAGAACCCTCAAGCCTGAAAGAGACGGACTTTTCTGCGAAAAGATTTTCGGACCTCAGAAGGACTGGGAGTGTTACTGCGGTAAATACAAAAGAATTAGATATAAAGGTATTGTCTGCGACCGATGCGGTGTTGAAGTAACACGCTCCAAGGTTCGTAGAGAACGTATGGGACACATTGAGCTTGCAGCTCCCGTGTCACACATCTGGTATTTCAAAGGTATTCCCAGCCGTATGGGTCTCATTCTTGACATGTCTCCGAGAATCCTTGAGAAAATTCTCTATTTTGCATCATATGTAGTTATTGATGCAGGAAAGACCGAGCTTGAAGAAAAACAGACTCTTACAGAAAAAGAATACAGAGATTTCACCGAAAAATACGGTAGAGACGGATTTAAGGCAGGTATGGGTGCAGAAGCTGTTAAAGAGCTTCTCAAAAATATCAATCTTGAAGAACTCTCAAGAGAACTCAAGGAAGAACTCGACGCTTCACAGGGTCAGAAAAAAATCCGTATTGCTAAAAGACTTGAAGTTGTAGAATCGTTCAGACTTTCCGGCAATAAGCCCGAATGGATGGTTATGGATGTTGTTCCTGTTATTCCTCCCGAAATCAGACCAATGGTTCAGCTCGACGGCGGAAGATTTGCAACATCTGACCTCAATGACCTCTACAGAAGAGTCATCAACAGAAACAACCGTCTTAAAAGACTTTTAGAGCTTGAAGCTCCCGACATCATTGTTCGCAATGAAAAGAGAATGCTTCAAGAAGCTGTTGATGCTCTCATCGACAACGGCAGAAGAGGCCGCCCCGTAACAGGTCCCGGAAACAGACCTCTCAAATCACTTTCCGATATGCTTAAAGGTAAACAGGGTCGTTTCCGTCAGAACCTTCTCGGTAAGCGTGTTGACTACTCCGGCCGTTCGGTTATCGTTGTAGGACCAAATCTTAAAATATATCAGTGCGGTCTTCCTAAGGAAATGGCACTTGAACTCTTCAAACCCTTCGTAATGAAGAAGCTTGTTGAAGACGGACTTTGCCACAATATCAAGAGCGCAAAACGTATGGTAGAAAGAGTTCGTCCCGAGGTTTGGGATATGCTTGAAGATGTTATCAAAGAGCATCCCGTATTCCTCAACCGTGCTCCTACACTTCACCGCCTTGGTATTCAGGCATTCGAACCGGTTCTTGTTGAAGGAAGAGCCATCAAGCTCCATCCTCTCGTATGTACAGCGTTCAACGCCGACTTCGACGGTGACCAGATGGCTGTTCACGTTCCTCTTTCACCGGAAGCTCAGGCTGAAGCAAGATTCCTCATGCTTTCGGCAAACAACCTCCTTAAACCTCAGGATGGTAAACCTGTTGTAGTTCCTACACAGGATATGGTTCTCGGTAGTTACTACCTCACCATTATCAAACCCAAAGAGGTTAAAATTCTCGATCCCGGTGATACCGGTTTTGAAGCAGGAGATATAGTTTGCTACCTCAGTAAGCAGGAATTTAACAAAAACAACAAAAAGGCTATTACAAAGGGTCTTGGTCTCCATTGGATGAACATCGAACTTGAAGCCGAAGGAAAGAAACCTGCCACATTCACCGAAGAAGGCTGCTTCCCCGGCGAAGTTGGCGAAGGCAAAGTGTTCTCAAGCTTCGACGAAGTTCTCATGGCATATGACGGTGGTGCACTCGGTCTTCATGCGCCGATTCGTGTTATCAACACCAAGATTATAGACGGCAAAGAAGAATCTGCTATCATTGATGCAACAGCAGGTAAGATTATCTTCAACGAAAATGTTCCTCAGGATATCCGCCTTGTTGACAGAAGCGTTGAAGGTCCCTTTGTACTCGAAATAGGCATGGATTTTGTTGCCGATAAAAAAGGCCTTGGAAAAATCTTTGACTACTGCATCAAAGAGCACGGTACAACTGTTACTGCCGGTGTTCTTGACCATATTAAAGCCCTCGGTTACAAATTCTCCACAAGAGGTGCACTCACAATCAGCGTATCCGACATCATCATCCCCGAAACCAAGCAGGAACACCTTGATTCTGCTCAGGAAAAGGTTGACAAGATTACAAAACAGTTCAGACGTGGTCTCATCAGTGATGAAGAAAGATACGGCAAGGTTATCAGCGCTTGGAACGAAGCCGTTGATGACATTTCAAATGACCTTATCGACAATCTCGATCAGTATAACCCCATCTACATGATGGCAACTTCCGGTGCCCGTGGTAGTAAGGACCAGATTAAACAGCTCGCAGGTATGCGTGGTCTTATGGCTGATACCTCCGGTCGTGCAATCGAAATCCCCATCAAGGCTAACTTCCGTGAAGGTCTTAACGTTTTGGAATACTTCATTTCGACTCACGGTGCCCGTAAAGGTCTTGCCGATACAGCTCTTCGTACAGCCGACTCCGGTTACCTCACAAGAAGACTTGTCGACGTATCTCAGGATGTTATCATTCGTGAAGATGACTGTGGCATTAAGAGCGGTGTTGTTGTTAAAGCAATCACCGACGGTAACGAAGTTATCGAAGGACTCAAAGACCGTCTTAACGGTAGAGTTTCGCTCAACGATGTTATTAATCCTGCAACAGGAGAAGTTATTGTTGAAGCAGACGGCCTCATCAATGAAGACATTGCAAAAGCTATTTGTGATGCAGGCATTGAAGAAGTTGAAATCAGAAGCATACTCACATGTAAAGCCCGCATCGGCGTTTGTGCAAAATGTTACGGTTCAAACCTTTCAACCGCAGAGCTTGTTAACGCAGGTGAAGCAGTTGGTATCATTGCGGCTCAGTCCATCGGTGAACCCGGTACTCAGCTTACAATGAGAACATTCCACACGGGCGGTGTTGCCGGTGATGATATTACCCAGGGTCTCCCCAGAGTCGAAGAACTCTTTGAAGCACGTAAACCTAAGGGCGTTGCAATTCTTGCCAACGAAAACGGTACTGTTAAAATTGAGGAGAACAAGAAGAAGAGAGAAGTTGTTATTACCGATGAAAACGGCGTAACAGCAAACTACCTCATTCCCTACGGTTCAAGACTCAAAGTTACCGACGGTCAGCAGGTTATTGCAGGTGATGAACTCACAGAAGGTTCAATCTATCCTCAGGATCTCCTTGCAATCAAAGGCAAAATCTCCGACCAGGCAGGTCTCACCGCTGTTACCGACTATCTCACAAGAGAGGTTCAGCGTGTATACCGTCTCCAGGGTATTGATATCAATGATAAGCATATTGAAGTTATCGTAAGACAGATGATAAGAAAAGTTCGCATTGAAGATCCCGGTGACAGTAATCTTCTCATCGGTTCAATGGTTGACAGAAGTGAATTTGAAGCAGTTTGCGAAGAAATGGCAGAAAAAGGTCTCTCCAAGCCTGTTTCTAAACCCGTTCTCCTTGGTATCACCAAGACTGCTCTTGCAACAGATTCCTTCCTCTCAGCGGCTTCCTTCCAGGAAACCACAAGAGTTCTTACCGATGCTGCAATCAAAGGTAAGAAAGATCCTCTTATCGGTCTTAAAGAAAACGTTATTATCGGTAAGCTTATCCCTGCAGGTACAGGTCTTCCTGTATATCAGAATGTTGAGGTTGTTACACCTATCATTCACGCAGACGATTATATGGAAACAAAATAATCAAATAAATCAAAAGACAGCACTTCAAAATGAGGTGCTGTCTTTTACTTTGTAAAAAACTATTGTATTTTTTATAAATGGATTAATCGTAAACCAAGTAATCGATAGATAGCAAACGAACAACTCGCAGAGTAGATAACCGATATGTATAACGACAGCAATGGTGTCTATGGAAGTAAAATGATGAAAATACATATTAACCGGAAATGAAAAACTTTTTTATGATTACAGCAAAAACGGTATTGAATATATGGAAATTGCCATTTCAAACGGTGATAATATTGACTTTGACTACAAAAAGGTTTATAATTTATCTGAAAAACATAACATAAAGCTGTGGTCATATCATCTTCCCATAATTCCTTTTTATGAGCTTGACCTCTCAAATCCGCAAATGTGCGACGGTGCAATAAAACACTTTTGCACTCTAATGGAAAAAGTGGCAGACATCGGAGTGAAAACCTTTGTTGTTCATCCAAGCGTTGAACCCATAGACGATATTGTTCGCCCCGGCAGGATTGAATGCTCAAAGCATTAAATGAAGTCGGATACAAAGGGCCGTGGCTTTATGAAGTTGGATTTTCTTGCCCGGACACAATCACACGAAGCCGTGATCTTGGTTGTGCCTATTTTGCAAAAAATGCCAACGAAATATTTGAAAACAAAAAAATTAGTGTTTTATATTAATATCAGAACGGAGCGAATGAAAAATGAAAAAAGGTCCAATCACAGGTACGTTTATTGACGAAATTACATATGACATACCATCTTCAAACTGGTCATTGGATCAGTGGAAAGCTGATTTTGACAATATGCAGGAGATAGGCATAGACACGGTGATTTTTATCCGGGGAGGACTTGAGGATAGATCCGTATTTCCGTCAAAAGTGCTCGGCACTCCCTATGCAGATGATTTTGCAAGCTTTGTTTTTGAAGAAACTTCAAAACGCAACATGGATGTTTTCTTTGGAATGTACATTTCAAATCTTGACTGGAATGGCGGAGATGCTAAAGGCGAAATCCGAAAAAACATTCTTTTTACCGATGAAGTCTACAAAAGATACGGCGATTATCCTTCGTTTAAAGGCTGGTACATTCCCCAGGAACAAAGTCACAATTGTCTTAATTTCGGAGAAATCATGAGAGGTATGTCTGCTATTTGTAAAGACAAAACTCCCGATAAGAACGTTTTTATCAGTCCGTTTTTCCACACTCACATCACGGCAGACAAAGACTGGTTCACTCCCCAACAACACAAGGAAGAATGGGAAAAACTTTTTTCCTATGGCGGGGGCGACATTGACATATGTGCATTTCAGGACGGTACCGCACCTATGGATAAAATTGACGAGTTCTACACCATTACCCGTGACCTTTGCGAAAAATATAACATTCGTCACTGGGTTAATGCCGAAACCTTTGAACGTGATGTAAGGTGTATGTATTATCCCATAACCTTTCAGCTATTGAGACGCCGGCTTGAGCATCACAAAAATTATGCCGAAAAAATCATTACCTTTGAATTTTCGCATTTTCTCAGTCCTCAGTCTATCTACCCTTCGGCACAAAACCTTAACAGACTGTATAAGGATTATTATTTAAAATAGAATTCTCGTTTAAACATTTTATGAACGAAAGGAGCAATCCTTGTGAAAAACGGATATTTAGAATCTGTTATTTCCGGGAGATGTGAGAGATTACGATTTTAGTGATTATCCCGACTTTGGAAACGTAGACATATGTTTTTCACATCTTTGGGCAGGAAATGATTCGATTAATGAATCACTTTACATGCCAATGCTTAAAAAATATGCGGATTTCAATTCGGCGTTTCACGCAAAAAAATATTTTCTTTGTCATCTCTATGAGCTTGGCAGAGAAGAAAAATATTTGTGGAGCTACAAGCATGCCGGAATTGCTAAAGACATGTTTTATGGCAATATTCCCGAAAGCACGGTTGAAATACCAAAATTAGGGAGCTCTTATGAATTGTAAGAAAGTCGAAAAATTATATCCGCTGCTTAAAATGGTGTTTCCCTATAAAGACTCTGTTTTTGCAATAGTCGAGGTTTCGGATGAATCGGTTTCAATAAAGGGAAAACAGTCCGAAATTGTGGGAGCTTTACCCGAAGACATGAACTTTAAAAGCGCGGATTTAATGAAAAAATCACTGCATTGATTTAAAACAAAGTTTTAAAATTGAAATAATAATGATACAAATGTTGAAGGACAGCACTCAAAAAAGTGCTGTCCTTTGGTTTTGTAAAATCTTTGATCTTACGTATATCTTTTTTGTAAGAACAGATGTTGCAAGCTTGCATCATCAGTTACCTATTTCATAAATATGAGATGAAAAACTCCATATGCTGTCATCAGTTGAAATAGTGATAAGTTCGTCAAGATTATTATTGAGACCTGTTATTGTTGCCGGAGCATTTTCTGCGCTGAGGTTTCCGTCACAGTATACATTGATTTTTATTTTTGCATGTGATTCACCAATTTCAATGGTTTCGGTTGCCTCAACAGTGATTTTGCTCATTGTTCCCGCTTCGTTTGGTGCGGTTATATTCATGTTAAGCTTTAGTTTGGTTTTGTCTTTATTCATGTTAAGGCTGAACGAGCCGGACGGAGGTGAGAACATGTCGTCTTTGATTCCTTTGCCTTTTCCTTCATATATACTTGCAAAAATCTGTTTTCCGCCTTCAAATTCTTCAAGCTCTTTAAACATTTCTTCGCGTTCAACTATAAGTGGTTGCTTGTCGGGCATTTTGGGCAATTTGCCATCTGTGAAAGATGTGCCTTCAAATGTAATAAGGGTGGTGATAACGTTGCTTTTTTTCTGAAGGCGGATTTCGTCAATGTCACCTTCATAAAGAATAGAATATGTTTCACCTTCTATAATAAGCGCACCATCTTTATACACATTATATTCTGCAAAAATGTCAATATAGAAATATGGTGATGATGCAATTTCAATTGTTTTTATATTTTTGCTTTCCAGTGTGTATATTGCCTCATCAATCTTGCACATGATGTATATATGAGTATCTTTCACACCGTCTGGACCAAAGGATAAGAGAATTTGCCCCTCCATTCTTTCTTCTTTGTCAACATTCACAAACCACATATCGGATAGCTTGTCATAGTTTTTATCGCTTATTCTGAACTCTGTCGGCTTGTTTGCTGAAACCGATATATATTCTTTTTTATAGGGTGTAATCTTAAATTTGTATTTTTCGGGAATGTCGTTGTCGTCAACATCATAAACAATTTTTATTGCACGGTAAAGAAGCGTTATCGCCTCCGCTCTTGTCAAACTCTCATTTGCACGGAGTTTTTTGTCATAGCCCTCGGCAATGCCTTGCGTTATTGCACTTGAAACAAACGGAGCATTTTCAGGTGAAACGATGTCAGCATCGTCAAAAGATGTCAATGCATCAATGCTATTTGAGGCTTCAATATTACAAGCTTTAACAACGGCGGCAATCACATCCTGACGCAATGCCGGTGTTTTGACGTTGTTTTCATATTCATATCCGAAAAGTCTTTCAAGCAACATACCAAACTGTTCATAAGTGATTGTGTCATCGGGAGCGCATAATCCTGCACCTATACCGCGTACAATACCCGCATAGTAAAACTTTTCAATTTGTTCATGAGCCCAGTGTGATTTTGGTACATCAACAAACACCTGCTGCGGTTTTTCAGATTTGATAAAATCTGTTTTTTCATCTCTGAGGTCGATAACTTCACCAAGTTTTGTGATAGGTATTTCGCCGCCAACGGGTGAAGAATAGTCTACATTGGAATTGCTGAGTTTTTTTGCGTTGTCTATCTTGGCATATATTGAAACCGTAAGATTATCGCCATTTTTGTAGTTTTTGATATAATCCGATCCGCTTGCCCAACTTAGTTTTATCTCTCCGCCTTTTTCAAAGCCAAAGGGTAGTGGAGTGTCTTTTTCGATAACAATATCATCGGTAGAACCAAGATATGTAGTAAATGTCTTTCCGTTGCCGGAAAAAGTGAGATAATATCTTCCGGGCGTCTGTCTGTTGTGGAAAGCAGTGATTTTAACTTTGCCGTTTTCGCAGACTTCGCCAATCCATGTTTTTTGTTGCTCTTCGTTAAGGGTTATTTCAAATTCATATTTCCATCTCAGATCAAGTTCATTCAAGTAATGATAATTCATGAAATTTGTCTCTTCCTCATGAACCAAATCTTTAAAAAGCTCTTCAAGTTTTTCTTTCACGCCGGTGTTTGAATAGGTGTAATATTCACTGTTTCCGCCGTGTTCAAATTCTGCATATCCGTCATAGAGTGTCAGATAAAGAGAAGTATCTTTATATCTTACAAACACAAGCTTATCTGTTTTTGTCGGCTGTTTGTTAACATACGTAAATTGAAGCGTATCAAGCAAAGTTGCCAGTTCGTTTCGCACGGGGAGGGCATTAAGCTCATCGCTTCCTATGTTTACCGACTTATATTGAACAGATTTTATTGTTTTTTGAGACTCTGACCATTGTTTGAAAAAACCAAATTTTGGAGTGGAATCTTCAATTTCTTTTGGTACTACGGAATTTGCTTCACGAGAAAACTTAAAAGCATCGGAAGCAGGAATGGAACCCGAAGAGAAAAATGTTTTCATATCAACATTGTATGTTTCTTTCACACCATTTGTGGCGGTCAGTTCCATTTTGATGGCTTCAATTTCTTTGTTTTCAGATACATTGAAGCTCATTTTTATATCGCTGTATCCGAGAATATTGGACTGCTTAATTTCCAGTTTGGTCTTATCCGATAATCTTGTATAGCCGGTGTTCGAAAAATCAATTACGTTATCCTCTGCACTTTTATCGGCAAAAAGTCCGTAGGTTACATTTTTGTTCCACAGCTCTGTTTTCGATATGTATGATGCAATACTAATTAGACTTTTGTTCTCTTCTGCTGAATATCCGAAAAATCCCCAGTACCAATTCACATCAACGCCGCTGGGGGTGGTAACGGTAAATTGTGAATCAAAAATTTTTACGGGATTGTATATGAAATAGCTGTTGTCTTTGTTGGAAACGGATTGAGATTCCAAATATTTGCCTTGCATTTCAATTTCTAATTCAGCACATTTGTCAATAACTTTTTGCATTTCGCTGTATGTGTTTTTATTTTTGTAGGAAAAAGAATATACATCTTTTTCGCTACTTTTTTTGAGAACAACGGTTGAATCGTTAAAATAAAAATTATACGTTATATTCTCGTTTCTGTTGTCTTCAACATAGAAGCATGGCATATCTTCATATGTTGGTGATGAATTTTGAGAAGCAGTTTTTTCTGCATCGTAAATTAAATTTTCATCCGAAAAAACATTTGTAAAGTATTTTAAATCTTCATTTGTAACCGTAATCGGAATTTTTTCTCCTTCATATTCAATATTAAACAAAAATGCCGTATCTGACCATACAACGTACTCTCCGATTTTTACATCGGAAGGGTTATGACTTGAATCTGTATTGGCACTTGCGATACCGGGAAGTGATAATATCATAACCAAAGATAAAATTAAACAAACAATTTTTTTCATAATAATTCTCCTCGTATAATATATTTTGAGGTGTTCAGAGTAACCCCAATAACTCTTGAAAATTTTTCTAATCGGTTTGATAATACCCGTGATATAATTGTCTTAGTGTCAATCAGGTATCAGTTCGTTTTCTCCTTGTTGAACC
>JAFQHQ010000210.1 GCA_017397885.1 Clostridia bacterium
AGCGAAACTGACTGAGGGGTATTATTGAAACCATTGATATTCCTGCGTTTCGTACCCCTCCGTCTTTGCCTTACGGCAAATCCACCTCCCCTTAGGCAGGGGCGGCTTTCGCTTCAGCCTCGTTTGCTGTCAGCTCGATAAATTTAAATCTCTAATCTACATTCTCTTATCCCTAATCCCTATGTGGATTAACCTTTTTTTCGATAATGTGACGGTCCTGTGCCAAAGTGTTTTTTGAAATATGCCGAAAAATAGCCGATATCGCAAAATCCGCAAAGAGATGCAATTTCGCCCACGGAATATGAACTGTTTTCCAGCATTTCCACAGCACGTAAAAGTCGCACATGAAGGAGATATTTGTGAAGGGGCATTCCCGTGGAAAGTTTGATTACACTGCTGATGTAGTTTGGATGATAGGAAAATTCCTCGCCAATCATGCCGTTGGTGAGCGGTTTTGAAAAATTCTCATGGATATATGCAATTATTTCGTCGACAGATTTTTTTTCTTCCGGTGAAGATGCCGAACGCTTTGCCCGGAGACTGTCGCAAATGCATTCGCAAAGAAGTGACGATGCTTTTATGTCGTGAAACAAAAATTTCAGGGAATATTCCTTTAAAATGTTGGAGAGCTTTTTTTCAATGAAATGAGCATTTGAAAGATAAAATATTTTTTTAAGCTCTTCACAGTCGGAAAAAGTTTCACTGCTCACAAGCATAGCTTTGTCATAGCGTTCCGGTCTCACCGGTGCCACTGGAATACTTATGTGAGATGATAAATAAGAATAGTCAAAGTTAAGCACAACGTATTTTACATAAAATTCGGGGCTCAGCAAACGGTAACTTACTCCCGGATTGACAATAAGAAGCGCACCCTCGCTCATTTCATATTCCCCGCCGTCTGCAACAATTGTTCCCTTGCCCGATTTAACATAGAAAAGACGGGCATCGAGAGGAATCACCGTTGCAAAAACGGAGGAGGAATCAAGCTCCATATATCTTGCATATCTTACATAGGGTTTTAAATCGGATATAAGCATATTATCACCAAATCTTTATTTTACACAAATTTTACTTTGTTTTACAGCTTGATTATATCACTAAACCATGCTAAAATCAAGATAAGTGTAAAATAAAATGAATCGGAGGAAAACACAAAAATGATAGAAAGAAAAAAGAAAAGAACTGCTAAAATTGGCTTGTTCGCAGTTGGACACGGCGTATATTGGGATCAGTTTGAGGGTCTGCTTGACAATCTTCTCGGTTATCACAAGGACCTTGTTAATCTCATTGCCGAAAACGATGTTGAAATTGTGGACTTTGGCATGGTTGACACCTCGGAAGCCGCTTTTGAGGTTGCCGACAAAATCAACGGTGCAGGCGTGGACATTATCATGTGCAACATGATTACCTATGCCACATCTTCTGTTTTTGCTCCCATAATCAAAAACTGCAATCACCCAATGGTTCTCATTGCTCTTCAGCCTCTTGACAGAATGGACTATTCAAAGGCATGCACATTCATGCAGCTTGAAAATGACAATATTTGTTCTGTTCCCGAATTCACAGGCGTTGCAATCAGAATGGGCAAAAAGATTAATGACTGCATCATCGGTACACTCTACAATGACGATGAAGCTAAAAAAGAAATTGCTAAATGGTGTGACATTGCAAAGGTTCTTCATGACCTCAAAGGTGCAAGAATCGGTCTCATGGGTCATGTTCTCGAATCCATGTATGACATGCACTGCGACCCCACAGCCGCATCTGCTGCATTCAACATTCATGTGCCGCTTCTTGAAATTGACGATGTTGTGAGACTATATGAAACAGTTACCGAAGATGAAATTGCCGAAAAAATTGCAATCATCGACCGTGAGTTTGACATGCCCGATCCAAAATCCGACCCGGTAACCTCAAAGCTTACCGATGAAGACAAATATCAGGCGGCAAAAAGTGCCGTTGCACTTGATAAATTCATTGAAAAATACAACCTCACAGGTCTTGCATATTATTATGAAGGAACAGAGGGAAGCATTCAGAGAGATGTTGCCACAACCTTTATTGTCGGCAACTCCATCCTTAATGCCCAGGGCATTCCCATGTGCGGAGAGTTTGACCTCAAAACCTGCATTGCTATGCTCATTATGGACAGACTCGACATCGGCGGAAGCTTTGCAGAGTTCCACCCCTTCGACTTTGTTGAAGATTTCATTTTGGTTGGTCACGACGGTCCTCACCACCTCAGAATTGCAGAGGGCAAACCCGTTCTTCGAAGCCTCAAAAAATTCCACGGAAAACCCGGCAAAGGTGCTTCTGTTGAATTCAAAATCAAAGAAGGCGACATCACAATGCTTGGCATCACCCAGACAAGCGGCGGAAACTTCAAGTTTGTCATTGGTGAAGGCACATCCAAAAAAGGTCCCATTCCTCCCACCGGCAACACCAACACAAGAGGATTCTTTGAACCCACAACAAAAGAATTCATCAAAAAATGGGTTATGGAAGGCCCCACACATCACTATGCTCTCGGTGTTGGTCACCATGCCGATACCATTG
This sequence comes from Clostridia bacterium, assembly GCA_017397885.1. Lineage (GTDB taxonomy): Bacteria > Bacillota > Clostridia > UMGS1810 > UMGS1810 > RGIG1828. The sequence goes on from JAFQHQ010000210.1 coordinate 2,557, forward strand.
CTAAAATTGCAGAAATTCTCGGAATTGAATATGTGATTGTGAGATAAGAAAGGAAAAAGTTATGTACAGAAGTATAACTCTTGAAATAAGCTTAAAGCCATTCAAAGAGACAACCGATGAATACATAAAAGAGGTCTGCGAAAGAGCCTTTGAACAGTGGAAGGCTCTTGTGAGAGACTCCGAAATTGTTAAAATCATGCTTTGGTCAGCAGACGGAAGTGAGCTTCTTGACTACCGTGGCGACATTGATGCAGAGTTTGAATGGGGATATATCATCGGTCACGGCAATCCCAAAGGCGACTACCCAAGGCATCTGGATCCCGAAGGAAAAGCTCTTCATTCAACGGGATATCTCTACATTGAAAATCCCCCAAAAATGACCTATGCAATCCTCAAAAAGATTGTTTCCGAGTTCAAAGCCGCAGGCGAAAGAATTCTTCCGGGCAAAAAAATTATGGTTGGAACAACCTTTGACTCCGGCCCCGAATTTGCAAAATCCGAATTCAAATATAAAAGACACAACGAAATCTGCAAGGGTAATGTCATGGGAAAAGCAACCATGGTCAGTGCCTATGAAAAGCTCAACGGTGACGATGTGTCCTATGCAGGTTTTCCAAACGGTATTCCCGATCAGACTCCCTTTGGAAAGTTTTTCGGCAGACAGGCAAATGTGTTCATGAAGGACATGGGCTTTGACTACATCTGGTTCTCAAACGGTCTCGGATTTGGTCGTGAGCCCTGGTCTGCAACGGGCGCTGTGTTTGACGGCGAAACTTTCTTCCCCGAAAAGCTTGAAGAAATTTCCAACGATGCAAAAGCATTCTGGGAGCTGTTCAGAGAAGAATGCCCCGATTTCCCCATTGAAACAAGAGGAACAAACATGAGCATGGGTATCGACTATTCAACGGACGGTGTTCCCCTCAAAACCATCTACAACACCATCAAAGATGTTCTCCCTCCTCCAAACTCCCCCTGGGCGGCACTGGACGGAGACTTCGGTCTCGAAATGATGGGACACATGTCAAGAATTGCCCATCTTGCAACCGATGACTATCTTTTCAGATATTATGTTCACGATCCGTGGTGGGCAAACTCTCCCTGGTATGACCGTTACAACTCCATGCCCCACGACATTTATCTTCCCATGGCTCTTGCAAGGGTAAATCCCGAAGGCAAGGTTGTTCCTCCGAGCAATCTCAATCTTCTCTCCATCGACAACTGTTGGGGAGGCATGCCATATGACTGTGCAAACGAACCCACACCCCACCTCAGAAAAGCATGCAAGCAGGCGCCCGATGATGTGGCACCTGTTGTGTGGGTGTATCCCTTTGATGAATACAGCTCTGCAACAACAGAGCAGGAGCTCAAAGAAATGTATTCCGGTGACTGGTTTATCCGCGGTGCAATAAACACAGGTCTGCCCATGACAACCGTTGTTACCACAACAAATTTTGTGGGTCACGACAAAGAAATGTATGCCGCATCAATTCTCGTTTCCGCAGTTCCGAAGGCAGGTACGGAATATGAAAAAACCATCATTGAATATGTTAAGAATGGCGGAAAGGTCATTTTCTACGGCAGCTGTGTAAACGCATCAGAAAGCTTTAAGGACCTCATTGGCATAACACTTTGCGAAAAGGGTGCAGAGGGCGAATTTGAAATATGCGAAAACGGCGTTTTGAGAGGCAAAATCAAGCACAACGGTCTCATTTGCGGTGGCGAAGTTTTGGAAAAAGCGAAAGACGGATATGAATATATTTCCTACGGCGATTATGCCGGAGCAACCAAAAAAGGCAACTGCATCTGGCTCAGAGCTACTGTTTCGGCAAACTATGTAAAAGGACAAAAGCTCCTCATTCCTCATAAGGCAGACGAATATTTTATTGGTGAATCTCTTGTGAGAGAAGCTGTGACAAAGCTTGGCTATGAAATTATGTTTGAATGCGACAAAGGAACAAAACTTCCCGTGCTTGCGGTTCACCGAAACAACAACGCCTTCATCTATTCGGCATTTCTTGCCTCCGTAACTGTTAAAACAAAGTTTAAAACACCATTTGGTGCACCCGTTCTTGACGGTTATGATACCAAGCTTGAAGACGGCTATGCAACCTACAATTTCCCCAAGTGGGAACACAAGGAGTGCCGTGTGTTTGTTGAGCAGAATGATGGAATTGTAAAATGTTATGAGCAAGTTCCCGGTTCCGTGTATTTCAGAAGAAGAGTTTGTGTATCGGGACTGAAAAATGCAACGGTAAGATTCTTCAGTGAAGAAAACTGCAAGGACGAAACAGATATTAAGCTGAACACAATTCGCCCTTACTCGGAAACCAGCGACGAATTTGAGTGGGAGCTTATAAAAAAAGATCATCTCACATATTACGAAGTCAAAAACGTTACCGGAGAGCTGACATTCTCCATGCCTGCAAGAGGTCTTTCTACGGTTGAAGTTGAAAAAACGGTTTATGACGAATCGGAATGTGATCAGGAAATTATCTATACCTGATAAAGCAATAAGATTAATATATAAAAATAACCCACGACTTTATATGGATTTAATCATAAAAAGTCGTGGGTTGTTGTAATTTTAAATTTACCCACATAGGGATTATGGATTCAAATTGGAGTTTGTCGGGGAGATGAGATTGGGCTGAAGTGTGAGGCTTCCCCCTGGTGGGGAAGCTGTCACCGTAAGGTGACTGATGAGGGGGATTGAAAAAAAGTAATTTTGAACAAAAGTTTGAAAATCATTCAAACTACTGTTATTACAGTGTTTTAACGCTCCACTGACCAATCAAATTCGCACAAGTGCTCTTTTCTTGGAGTGTCACTATCCCCTCATCCGTCAAGCAAGCTTGCCACCTTCCCCACCAGGGGGAA
>JAFQHQ010000024.1 GCA_017397885.1 Clostridia bacterium
AAAGTGCATTATTTTTTTGCAAAATGACTAAATTTTAAAAATTAATTTCAAATTATTGACAAATGATATTAATAATGATATAATTTCAGCACAAAGTTTTATGTATAAATTGAAACTTTGCCACATAATTTCGATTATGTGCGAAAACGCCAATCACATAATTTCGATTATGTTGATGGCTGATTTTTTTTATAAGGAAATTGTAACGACTGTTCCAAAATGAACATTTGGTTTTGTGCTCCAAACTATTACAACCGTTCAAGTGACAAATGTGTAAATGTTTGTCGGTTTAGAACAAGTGTTCTAAACGGTATTTTATTCGTCACAATTATAACAAGTGTTCGAAAAAGGCAATACCCGAATTCACTTTTAATTATAGCAACTGTTCGAAAGGGCGTTGCCGTTTGTTTTTTTCAAAAATATAACAAGTGTTCTGATTTTGCCAAAACATAAAAAGGAGATGATTTATATTGAAAAAAAAGGGTGGTAAGGATGTCGAAAAGGCATTCCTTGAACCGTCATTTGAGTATCTTGTTGAAAACGGGCTTGAAAACACTTCGATACGTGACCTCTGCAAAGCAATGGGGGTTTCATCGGGAAGTGTTTATTACTGGTTTGAGAGCAAGGATGACGTTTATATCAGCACAGTAAAATATGGTCTCAGCAAAATAGTAAATGAGCTTTTTACCATGGCTTTTCAAAGAATGAGTAAGCTCGAATATTTTTTCGAAACTTTTCTTGATGAGGTAGATAAATATAAAAAGGAATTCCGCCTGGTTTTCCAGGTTACCTCAAGTCCCATATATGGCGAGCGAATGAGAAACAAGGCTGAAGAGTTTAAATTCATGTATGAAAAATACATAAGCATGCTTTCAGAAATGCTTGGTTGTGATATTGAAGTCATGACATCGTTTGTATACATGATTATGGCACTTTTGGTGGACTATGTTATGTGGGAGGACCTCCCCACATCAAAGATGCAACTCGAATCATTGTATAAGTTGATGAAATCCAGTTGTAAAAAACAAAAGTTCAATAGTTAAAGGAGGCACATAAAATGGCATTTGAATGGAAAAAGAAATTATGCTCTGCCGTGTCGGCAATTTCAGTTTTTGCGGCATCTTTTGCTTCGATTCCGGCTTATGCAGTGCAAGATAACATCGAAATTGTTTTAACCGACATAACCCATGACAGTGAGTCAACCCTTCGCGGTGAGGCAAAAATCAAAGTCAGCGTAAAGGGTGCAGGCGGAAGTGTAACAGCAGTGCAAACTGCTCTCAAATTCAGCGGCGATCTCAATTACAAATCAATTGAATTTTTACAGGGCGAAAACAATCCTCCCGAGTGTTTTCACATTCCGCCCAATGCGGCTCTTGCAAACACTTCAAAGACAATTCTTCCCGGCATAGTTACAAATCGCTCGGGCAGCATGGATTTTGGCGATGAACAAACCGATTTGTTTATTCTCACCTTTGCAGGTGATCCCGGTGACAAGATTACATTAAGTCTCAATCGTGAAAGTGAAGCCGACACATATTGTGCAGTTGACGGAAGTTTTATTGAGCTTGACGATAACGCAAAAGAAAGTGTAACTGCAACAGCAAGTTCTGAAGATAATGAAGGTACCGAAGCTGTGGTTAAACTTGTAATGGACAAAATAGATGACTTCACTGTTTCAACGGGAAGCGGCTATGCAGACAGCAAAATTACCCTTGTTATCACAAATGAAGAAACCGGAGCAACAATCAGCACTGTGCTTAACACCGTGTCAAACAAAAAAGGCGGTCACTATGACTCGGGCTCTTCTGTTCCCACATTCATTGTGAAAAATACTGTTGTCAGCGGTGATACTTACACCGTGGAGCTTAACGGAAACGGTTATGTGTCATACAGACAGACCGGTGTTGATTTTGGCGAAGAAATTTTGCTCACCAATGATGATTTCATTCCGGGAGACATCAACTCCGACGGCAAGGTTGACTCAAAGGACAAATCTGCATTCAGCGAACTCCTTTCCGGAGATTATTCAAACTATGAATCAGAATATGCCGATTTCAACCGTGACGGTATAGTTAATAAATATGACGATATTTTTAGCGATATCAGCGATGAACCCGATGAAGACAAAAAAACTGCTCCCGAAAAAATGGATGTCCCCTCGGTAGACGGCGGGAAAAAGAAAATAACTGTTAAATGGACGGCACCCAAAGACGGTGGTTCGGAAATTACAGGATACATAATTAAATACGGTACAAGCAAGACCTCGCTTAATAAAACCGAAGAGATTAAGGATGCCGACGACACAAGTGTTACAATTTCAGATCTTGGTGCAGGCAAAACCTACTATGTGCAGATTGCGGCAGTAAATGCAATCGGTGTTGGTGAATATTCAGACATCAAAAGCGCTAAAACCGACGAAGAAGAAACCTCCGACAATGGCGGAGGCGGCGGTGGCAGCGGTGGAGGTGGCGGAGGAGGAACAACTCCGGCGGTGCCATCTGTTCCGTCAAATCCCACAGTTCCCCAAAATCCCAACGAACCCTTTGTTGACCTTGGAAACTATGCATGGGCAAAAGAATCAATCTACACCCTTAAAGATAAAGGCATTATCAGTGGTGTGAGTGCAACCGAATTTGCCCCTGCAAACAACATCAAACGCGGTGACTTTATTCTTATCCTCACCAGAATGCTTGGGGTCAATGAGGAATTTAGCGAAAACTTTGCCGATGTTCCCGCATCAAGCTATTATTATAACGCCATAGGAAGTGCCAAGGCGGCAGGCATTGCGCAGGGTAGTGAAAATTGCTTTATGCCCGAAAACAGTATCACCCGTCAGGATTTAATCACCCTTGCATACCGTGCTTTCCTTGCAAAGGGGTATATTTCCGAAACCGATGATTTTTCGTCTCTCGATGCATTCGGCGATAAAGATACAATTTCCGATTATGCAAAGGCACCCATGGCATCCATGGTGAGCGCAGGCATCATCAAAGGCTCTGACGGTAATGTTAATCCTTTGGGATATGCAACTCGTGCCGAGGTTGCCGTTATGTGTGCAAGACTTCTTGCTCTTATGAACTGATAGTTTGTGAAAAAAGCTAAAAGATAATTGTTCTGTATAAAAAGAGTGGGGAAGTCTCTTCCCCCTCTTTCAAAGTTGTTGTATGGAAGATGAATTGGAGTTTAGTGAGCTGTTTGAAGATGAAATGAACACCAGTGCGTTGCCTCCTTTGTGTAAAGGGAGGGGGACCGCGTAAGCGGTGGAGGGATTGTAACAAACTGCCTCAATTGCAGTATTTGTGCTTGATTGAGAGTTTATCATTTAACAA
>JAFQHQ010000211.1 GCA_017397885.1 Clostridia bacterium
AATCATTCAAACTACTGTTATTACAGTGTTTTAACGCTCCACTGACCAATCAAATTCGCACAAGTGCTCTTTTCTTGGAGTGTCACTATCCCCTCATCCGTCAAGCAAGCTTGCCACCTTCCCCACCAGGGGGAAGGCTCACGCCCTTGTGTTAAACAGCCCTATAAACTCCAATTTATCTTTCTGTTATTAAGTTGACAACATTGCTTCATATCGGAAGGCAGAATCTTCCTCATAACGATTAACAGACATTATTGAAAATATCTTCATTTTGGTCCGTAGAATCTCATTATTTTCATCTTTCCGCTTATTTTAAAAGGTTCACAACAAGCAGAAATAAAATACTGATAGCCCCCGGTTACAATATCCGTATGAACCATTCCCTCACCATCCAGAATGTATATTCCGCTAAAGGCACCGTCAGAGGTAATGTCAATTGTTCCATCCACATCAATTTGTTCAAGTCTGAACATTTCGGTGTTATCATAACCTACTATATTATTTCCGTCTTTTTCAATCTTCCATCGTTGAATCACTTCCTGTTTTGAATAACCTGTATAATCAAAACAGTCAAACATTTTATCAAAGCCTAGTCCCTGATGACACATAAAATCTGAAACATCAAGTCCCGATGGAGTTCGGCGTTCGGTGCGAATGGTATAATCTGTGGGTTCCTGAATTTCAACAAGGAAGCACCCTGCTCCTATTGCATGGGGAATTCCGCCTTCTATTAAAAAAGTATCTCCGGGACTTACATCAAATTTGTGAAGACAGCCAAGCATTGCATCAATATCTTGTTTGTCAAACACATCTTTCCAATATTCACGGCTTATACCTTCTTTAAACCCAAAGTATATACACGGATTTTCGCCATTTATTTTTCTGCATCCGAGAATATGCCAGCATTCTGTTTTGCCAAAGCACGATTCAAAAAGTTCTTTTGCTTTTTGACGGGTGGGATGAACCTGAATGGTAAGTCTTTCTGCTGAATCAATGAGCTTTACAAGAACTCCGAGACTTGCACCATAACGTTTAAAATGTTTTTTGCCGAGAGCTTCGATGGGATTGCTACTGATGATATCTGCAAGGGATATGTCATTTTCACAGACCATGCTCAATCCCTCAACAATGTGCTCTCTGCCGCTGTTTCGTGCTTTAACCGTTGACATTATCCACTCTTCCGGGAAATGACTGTCCAAAGCATTTTCATTGCCGTGAAGCTTTTCAATGAGTCTGCCTCCGGTGTATGTTCTCCATGCACCCGCTCTCAATAGCCTTATGGGTTTTTTTAGACTTGTATTCATCCTGTGTACCACCGTTAATCCTTGTTTTTAGAAGGCATCGAAAACAACATATTGCCCGTTATATTTCGTGCTTCAAAATATGTAATGCCGTCCTTTGTCACATATTCACCTTCAAAACTGTCTCCTTTGGGATAATAGGGCTTACTTGTATTCAGTTTAACTTCAATATTATCCTTACAATAGGTTTCGGGCAAAAATCTTACAGTTGCATTTTTAAGACCGGATACCAATACTCTGCGCCTCAGGGCAACAGCGCTTGGTGTTTGCTCACTGCAACTCACTATTCCGCTCTCCTGCTCAACAAACACTCTACACTCCTTGTGCTCGGCTTTGGGGAAGTGATAGGTTGCATAACCGTCTTCAAGTCTTGTATCATATGCATCAAGCACAGGAGCACCAAGGGGAAATTTAAGTTTTGTTTTAAATGTTGTTGAGGCGGCGAACTGGGAAAACACATATGCATTGTTGTGTCTGTGTATTGTCAAAACAGGCTGAGGCGCATCAATATCACCCTCAAAATCTATTTCCCATCCAAGTTTTGAAAGTGCTTTTCTCATAAGGCTCTCACCCGAGAAATATTTTGTTCTGTCATGAGGCACAAGAAGCTGCTCTCCGGCAACATAGTCCGATGATACAGTTCCTCTTACCCAAATGCAATTGCCGTTTTGAGTAGCCACTGCATACTCACCGCAGACAGCAAAGGCACAGTTTCCATGTGCAATGGCAGACAATCCCCCTCCGCATACTATGTCATTATGACATAATATGCCCATGTTTTCACCATCAACTGAAAGATTAAATTCACCACATTCATTGTTGTTTGTTTCAATAATCCCAACAAGATTTTTAAATTCTTCGGATGAATTTTTTGCGTTACCGTAAAATATTACTTTTCCGCCGCTTTTTGCATAAGCGATAATTTTTTCTTCATACTCTGTCCCTTTTTTGGGCACTGCACTAACAAGAACAGATGAAGCATAAATGCTTTTGTCGTGCTTTACAAAATTGGTTGTTGTAGTGACGCTCGTAAGAGGGAGACCTGTGTTTATTGCCCCTCTGACAAACCAATCACCGGAATACATCTCCTTAAGTTCCTGCTCTGCAACCGAGCTTCCGTATTCTTCAAAGGGATATACCCAAACAACCGGTGCAACCTCGTCGGGTTCATCTTTTTTTGCCTTGAGAAGGTGCGGTATGGGTTCATTTACACAGCTATCCGGCAATTCACCGAAACTGTTGTCTATTGAAAGCAGATTCAGATGTGCCGCAGATTTTGTTTTTCCGTTTTCATCTATTCTCGACAATGCCATAGGCAAGTATATATCGTGGGGCAGTGAATTGTATCTGTCATACCAGGGTGAATTTGCCCACCAAGGGTCATGGATATAATAACGGAACAAATAATCTTCTCTTGAAAGATATGCAATTCGCGACATATGTCCCATAAGCTCAAGACCAAAATCATAGTTCAGGGCAGCCCAGGGAGAGTTGGGCGGTGGCATAAGAGTGGGATCGGCATCATAAATCGCTTTTAGCGGTACACCGTCTGTGGAATAGTCAATACCCATGGACATATTGGTGCCTCTTGTTTCGATGGGGTAAGGACATTCCGCCTTAAAAAGTTCCCAGAACTTAAGAACCTTTTCTTTTATTTCTCCAAGAATTGATGCATTGAAACTCACACCGTCAAACACTGCCCCATTGCCGGACCAGGTTTCCATGCCAAAGCCAAGTCCGTTTGAAAACCATATATAGTCAAAGCCCATATCTCTCATGAAAACATTAGCCTGTTTCCCGAAAAACACACCAAAAGGTGTGCCATCGGGTATACCGTAGGGGTAAGATGCATAGGATACATCATCGCCTTTCAGACATTCATATGCACAAATCATTGATTTGTGACCCATTGCATTGCCCTTGCATATCTCGTTGTGTCTGTTGTATTTAAAATCAGATTTTGCAAATTCAGGACCAACATCAATCGTTGTGCCCAAAAGAATTTGTTTGCAGGGCAATGCCTCGGCACCGGCTTTTTTAAACCCGGATACGATTTTTTTGAGTATTGCATATGTCATTTTCGGAGGATTTTTGATGTAAAGATAGTTTCTTGAATGGAGAGCAATGCAATCCGGATCAAGATCTCTTCGGGGATTTTCGGTAGGATTGGCACTGCCTATCATATAGTCCCATTCAAATTCATCATCAAGATTTCCTCTGTAATCAAGTAGCTCACTGCCGTCAGATGACCACATCATAATTTTTACGGTTTCAGCGTTTTTGATCAAAGGCCTCCATTGTTCAAAAACACCCCTGCATACCTTTGCAATGTATGCATCTCCCGTTTCTTTAAACGGCTTAAGGCTTATTTCAAGAGTAACACTCTTATACATTTTAACTACCTCACAATGTAATGATTTTTTACAAATGTATCGCTTATTTAGCGTAAACATTAACCTCTGAAATACTATTCCATGCATTCACAGAGTTACCGTGACAAACAAGTCTGATGTGAGATGCAGTTGTGGGCTTAATGTCAAAATATTCCATTTCTTCACTGAATCCGCAGGCTGCAAGGTCTTCGGAAACGGTTTTCCATACTCTGCCGTCGGTTGAAATCCGAATGTCAAAGTAGGTGCTGCGCTTGTGACCGTTGAAGAAAGCTATACCTATTGTAGCAACGTTTGCAGATCTCGCAAGCTTAAGAGTGATTGTCTGTTCACCGGAGGCAGACCAACGGGTGCTTGAATCGCCGTCTATTGCACCTTCGGGAACGTTGCCGTCATCATCCGACGCAGTTGCTTCTGAAATTGCAATTTGTGTGTAGCCTGTGAGGTCTTTAACGGGAAGCTCGGGAAGCTTTTCGGGTTCGGTGAGACGAACCATGTAGGTGTTTACCAGGTCACTGCCCGATTTAAGATAGATTGTATAGAGGGTATCTTCTTTTTTCACTTCTGCAGTGTAGCCTGCGGGAGCAACAGCCTTGATATCTGCTTCCTTATCTTCTGTGATGATTTCATAGTGTCTGTTTTCTCCGTGGAAGCCGTCTATTGTTTTGCCATTTACGATAAGGTCTGTAAGAGCAGGATTTTTAACATATTCACCTTCGGGAATTGACCAGTCCGAAAGAGGAATGAAGGCGGCATCGGGAATAGCCTCAAGCTCTTCATCTGTAAGATAGGGAGTTACAACAATTGACATATTGTAGCCGTCGGTTTTGGGGAAACGGAAGGCTATTTTTTTGATGTCCTTAAAGTCGGACTGACCGGGCATATCGGGAGATGTGGGGAGAGGCTTTGAATCCATAACACTGATTTCATACTCTTCGTCACAAATTATCTGCACATCAAGCTTTTTATCGCCATTGATGATTGTGGCAGATTTGCCGTCTTCGGAAATTTTGATTTCTGATTTATGGAAGTTGATGAAGGAATAAACTTCACATTCGGTCTTAAGTTTTAGTTCATCCTGAATAATGAAGTTTGTTCGGTCATTACCCATCATAACGCCCCTCTTGTAGGAGGCTGCACCGTATTTTTCATAGGTTCCGGTGAGGTCGGAAATGGCATATCCGCCTCTTTCTTTGCTCACAAACTCATCTATGATATCCCCTGCCATAACGGTCTGACCGCCATCTGCTGAAGGGTTAATTACAATGGCATTTGAACCCTCGGCTCTCTGACAGTAATAATCGAAACGGTGGGCACCGGTATATCCGGGTAGCGTGTAATTATCTTTACCGCAGTTTGTAATCCACATTTCACCGAGAGCATGGAAAGAAAGACTGCCGGAGTTCATGTGAGCATGTGATGTTGAACCGATGTCCTGAACAAACATTCCGCCCATCATGTATTGTTGTGAGTCCCATGTGTTTCTGAAAACTGCCATATCAACATTTCTGAAAAGTTTATCCTTATCAAGCTCTATGTCTCCGTAAGCAGAATAGTCCACCGCCGGGTCATACCAAAGGCAGAAGAAGGGGTGATTCAGTTCATCATTTTCAAGAGAATATTTCTGAAGGGAAATATTGTTACCTATAACACCAAAAATAAACTTGTCATATACAACGTTTTTGGGGTTGTAGTAGTATTCATCATTGAATACAAAGGTGCCCGACTCACCTGTCAGATAGATTGGATGATAAGCACAGTTCATGAAGGTTTCGCAGTCTTCATAGCCGAGAGTACTTCCAAAGGCTGATTGCATGCTCATTATGGCTCTGAGGGACATTGGTCCCACAAATCCCCAATAGCCTACACCTTCGGGCCACATTGAATCAGGGTAGAAACGATACAGGGGAACATTCATATAATGCATTGCATAGCTCATTGTTTCTGCACAAAATGCAGGATCACGGTCCGCTATGGCAAGAGCCTGAATGAAGGTTGAAGAATTGTTTAAAACACCGTGATTGGTGTCGGAAGTGACGTGTTTATAACGCCAGTGGAATTTGCTCGAACCCGGTTCCAGAAGATAATCGTGCATTTCGTTGAGATGTTTTTCTCTGAGATTTGTAACAAGCTGATCTCTCTGATCGGGAGTGAGCCAGTCGTAGAGCCAGTCATAACAGATGGCAACAATGAGTGCCGCCTGACTGTTGTCAAGGAACTGATAGGTTCCCCAGTTTTCAATAGAAAGGAAGTATTCTGCTTCCTGCCATGCTCTTTTTGCATAGGCTTCGTCGCCCTCAATCAGATATACAAAGGCACAGTACGGTACAATTGTCCATGAGCCTTCGATACCTCTTGAAATGTAAGAAACCGCAGGGTCAATTGGCTGAGGCTTTTTGTTAAGATAACTTGTGGCAATTGCCTTTACGTCGGCATAGGCTTTGGTCATGATTTCGTCCTGACCGAAGGCATTCTGTCGAACACGTTCAAACATATCTTTTGTTGCAAAAAGATAAGGATGACCTTTCTTTATTGTATCCTGAAGCATAAGTTCAAACTGTTCTTTGGAGTATTCCGGAAGCTTCATCTCAATCTGACCTTTAACATAGGGAGCAGAACGGGTAAAGGTGAGAGACGGTCTGTCTGCTTCTTTTGATGCCTGAGATGAAAATACTGTTGTGGAATCGGCATTTGAGCTTACGGTGAAAGCAACCTCCGTGCTTCCTGTTTGAGCCATGGATTTCACATAGGAAGACACATTGAAGCCCTGAGTTACCTTGCCTGTCTCAGAAATGGTCGCTTCGCTGATTACCATGCCGTCTTTTTTTGTTTTTGGATCGCAGGCACGGATTGAAATGGTGTTTCCTTCGGTTATGTTTCTCATTGTGAGATTTAAAACACAACCCACAAAGCCTGAATCGGCATATTCTGAAATGTCGAAACGAAGAAATGCTTTTCTGTTGTATACAGTACCTGCAAGCATAACCTCATTGTCTTTGAAGCCCGTCTCGTCTCTGCCGTCTTCAAAATAACTGTCATAGTCTGCACCTGTGATTGTGCCTATAACATCACTTGCGGCAAAACCGGAAAAAGCACTCAGGCATGAGCACAAAAGACTAAGGCTGATTGTTAGTGCTATGATTCTTTTCATAATTGTTTCCTCCTTATTTAATTTGAGGTAACCGGTTTGAGATTTGAAGTCCATACAAAGGTTTTCAACATGTTCAAATCACCGGATAATGTTTTATCTGACAAAACCTCTCTGTCTCCGGGAGCAGCCGAAAACGACTTGGCACTGACATCGGTCAGTAAATTGCCCGAATAGCTTGCGGTAAAAAGCATAAGGGGCATTGTCTTGTCTGATGAATTCACTGTGCGGATAAAAACCTTTGCACCATCTGCTTCTTCTTTGATGACAGGTGTGCTTACAAGTACGGTTTTATCGGTATCTGCATAGTGATAGTCTGTTATATCAAAAGCTGTTATTGATGAATTTTTTAAGGTTTCATATGACACAGAGGGTCGGCTGTCGGGATATGATGAACTGACCGCAACGCCGTAGATCTTGATGTTACAATTTTCAGCACTTACTCCTATGTACATATATTCTCTGTCCGAATTAATGCATTCATTTGCAAGGTCTGTCACATCGGATTCAAAAATATGGTACACTGTGCTTGAAGATAAACCGCGGTTTGCCGTGAGCACATTGGGAGAGGCGAGAAGATTTTCGTCATTTATGAGCGATTCAAAATCAGAGTATGTGAGCTTTGATAGCGTTCCAAGGTCAGTATTGAAGCCATATATTTTAAATCTTATGGTGTCGGCGGTTACCGAGCCTTTATACACACCTGCACAGAAATTAAACAGTGCATTTTTTACGCTCTCACCGTCAGATAATGAGGGAAGCTTCAGCTTAAAAAGTATGAATTGCTGACCTGAGAAAGCTGTATCTGACGAGAAGGAGCTGACATATTCCGACGATGTGGGAGTTATGCGTCTTACCGCATCGGCATACACCTTTTCATCCTGTGACGGATATATGACGTAGGAATAATTATTTGTTTTGTCTTCTTTGTCGAAAACAAAAATTTCAATACCGCTGCTTGTCTCCTCTACCTCTGCCCCAAATTCTTCCCTTATACCAAGTTCAAGATTGTCGGCGTTAAGCGGTGCAGAAGAGGTAATCATTCTTGAATCTTTTTTGAAATCTTCAAGCTTTATGCCATCGATATATATGTTTTCAAGTTCGGGCTTGGGTCTGTCTTCGGTCTCATTCCACTCATCCATCGGAACAAATTCATTAGGTTTTATGTTTGAAAGCTCCTTTTGTGTGAGGCATGGAGTGAAAGTTACTCGAAGATTAACCTTTTTGGCATCTGTGATTCTTATGGCAAGCTTTTTAAGATGGGGAAAGCTTGACTGACCTTCGGGGTTTGGAGAGGTCGGAAGCGGAACAGAGTCCATAACCTCAAGGGTGAATGGATTGTCACAGTCTATATTCACATGGAGGAACTTGCCGTTTTTGGAAACTATGGCTTTTTTTCCGCCATCTGTTATTTCAATATCTGCTTCATAAAAGTTAATGAAGGAATAAACTTCGCTAATCTCCGTCAGAGTCATTTCGTCCTGAAGAACAAATTTTCTTTTGCCATCAAAAAGTCCTGCCCCACGCTTGTAGGACTCAACCTGACCTTGGTAGGTTTCGGTCAGGTCGGCTATTGCATAGGAATGATTCTCGTTGGAAACAAGAGTGTCAACAGTGTCCTCGGAATCTGGGTTTTGACCGCCATCCGCCGACGGGTTTATTACCACACAGCTGTTTCCCTCTGCCCTCACGGCATAGTATTGCCATCTGTCGGGGTGATAGAAATACCTGTCAACGGAATAATCCTCGCCCCCGGTGTTGGTTATCCAGCGTTCACCGATGGCATCAAAACCTATTGTGCCGGAGTTCATATGTCCGTGAGAGGAGCTTGCTTTTTGCACCGACATTGCCGCAAAAAGCTCCTGACCGTTGTTCCAAGAACTTCTCATTGTGGCAATTCCGCTCTTTGTGTAGTGCTTATCCTTTTGGGAAATATCGGAAGTGGCATCCGAAAGGTCTATATCCGGGTCGTAGGCAAGACAGAAAAAGGGATGGGAAAGAGTGTCATTTTCCAAAGAATATTTCTGAAGATTCTTATCCCCCGAAAGTCTTGCAAGGATATATTTGTCAAAGCTTGTGTTTGGTGAAAGATAGCTTGTATCGTTGATTACAAACGATCCCTCGGATGAACCTGCATAAATGGGGAAATATGCTATGTTTGTCACATGGCTGACATTTTCATAACCAAGGCATGAGCCGAATGCCGATTTCATGGACAGCATCATTCGGGAAATCATTGGCCCCACAAACCCCCAATAGCCCATCCCCTCTCTCCAGCCGGAGTCGGGATATATTGCATTAAAGGGCTGACGCAGGGTTTTTAAGTTTTCACTCATTATGTATGCCGAGTAGGAAATGTCATCATCACAAATTGCAAGAGCCTGCATAAACATGGTGCAGTTATTCATAACCGCGTGATTGTGCTCACCACGAAGATGTCTTGCAATGCCGGTTATTTGGTCCGTTTCATAGGCGGTTTTCACATTATCGAGATGTTTTTCTTTAAGTGCGGTCTCCAACGAGGTTTTCTGCTCAACGCTTAGCCAGTCATAGAGCCAGTCATAGCAAATTGCCACTGCCGTTGCCGCCTGGGTGTTATCTATGTACTGATAATCACCCCAGGACTCCATGGAGGCATAGTATGCTGCTTCGTCATAGGCTCTTTGTGCATAGGCTTCGTCGCCCTCCATGAGATAGACAAAGGCACAGTACGGAACAATGCTCCAAGCAGAGTTGAACCCTATTGCCATGTATCCGCCGGAAGGATTTGCAATCTCTTTAACCCTTGTACCGAGATATGCCGAGGCAATCTCTTTTATTCGTGAATACTGCTCTTTTACAAGAGGGTTACCGCCGTGTATATATCCCCTGACCCTTTCGAAATCAGCCTTTCGTCCCATAAGATAAGGGTGTCCGCCCTTAACCGTTTCGGTGAGCAATGTCTCTATTTCCGATTGAGTGGGTGGAGTGTCAACAACGGTTGAATCCGTAATTTTGTAATAAAGCTTTGCTTTCCAGCTTTCGGATGTGGAATTGTGGGGATAGGCTTTTATTGTGTTGTGCCTTGTTACGGCTATCCACATATATTCCTGACCGTTTTCGATGCATTCTTTAACGTAATCCGTTACATCATAGCGGTTGCGGTAGATTGTGGTCTCGGCAAATTCCGAACCTTCAATGCAATTGCCGAGAAAATATTCGCCCGTTCCAAGATTATTTCCATTAATAATCCTTTGGCTGTCTGCAATTGTGATTGTGTCCATATTAACATCAGCGGGCATTTTGTAGGCATAGGGCATTGTTCTTGCAGGATTGTAGTATGAAGTCATACGAAACTGTGCCATTTCAAGCTCCTGATGTGAAGCAAGAGTCGGAAGCTTTATTTTGTATACTGCAGCCGTTTTGCCCTGACCCACATTGAAGTTGCTTTTGTCCGTAACGGAGGTGGCGGCAAGAGCTGTTGTGTCGGTTGCAGACAGATCGTAGTTTAATATCCATGTTGCCGATGCATATTCAAAGGGAACATCGGTCATGTCTGAATCTTTGGAATCTGCACCTACGGGGATTGATATTATTGTCGAAAGCATTATCATGCAAAGAAAAGCCGTTAAAATTCGTCTTGTCACATTACCACCTCCATTTTTTTAATAATATAATATTCATTCGTAAAGGAAAATCGAATCAACCATACCGAATGCCATTTCAATTACCGCATAATGGCTGTTTCCGCCAACACCGCCATAGCATTTAACATCAGCAGGCTTAATATAGCTTGTTTTGCCTGTTTTGGTGTTGTAGCACACAAACTGTGTGATGTGATTTGGCATGTGATATGAATATAGGGGCTGAGTGCCGTCGTAGCTTTCGGGATTATAATTCATCGGAAGGAAAGAATAAATGGGGTTTTCCTTATCCCATACATTTCCGAGAAGAAGGAACGAATCGGAAAGAGCACCCATTCCCGTGTTTTCATTTATTGTTGCACCGTCATTTTCGGATTTATATGCACTGCTTGATGCTGTGGTTATGTTGCAGAATTTGTTGTCGCTAGGTCTGTAGAGAACCTCAATATCCGAAACAATATCTTTTTCAGTGAAGTTAGCCTTTATGATGCTGCCTTCAACAACGCCTGCATTTACAAAGAAGTTTTCTTCTTCGGAGTAGAGCACCTTAACACGGTTCTGATAGTCCACAAGCTCAAGCTTGTCAACATAATCACCGCCTGCATTTATCACACGGCTCATTCCTGTTACAAGGTAGGCAAGTGCTTTGGCTTCAACAGAACCAAGATCTGCCCCACCGCCAAGCTCATATGTACTTACAATATAATCACTTTTCATGGTTTCTTCATCAAGGGAATAGCCGGTGTGAATTCTCTTGGTGATATATGTAAGTCCCGAATAAGAACTCATTTTCTTTACAATATAATCGGAATCCTCGGCAAGATTAATGTCTTTTGAAACGGGAACCATAAATTGAATTGTATCATCTGTTGTGAAAATTCGATTTATGCCCTTGCCGTACACGGAATTTTCCGACGGTCTGTACTGGTAATAGCTTTCCCATGAGTTGCCCTGGTCACTGCTCTTGTCAAGAGTCTTTTTGGTGTAAAGATTTGAATAGTCACCATTTACCTGAGAAAGCATAGAGTCTGCATAGTTTAATTCAGACAATTTGTTTTGCTGATCAAGTTTGTAGGTTACAATTCCTGCAAGCATTGAAGAGGGGTAATCGGCATCCATGGGAAGATATATGGGATCCTTTTCCGTTCCGGAAACATATTCACCGTTATTCCCTGTGTAGCTTCTACCATTGACAACTATTCTTTTTGCAAAATCATAGGTTTCGATGCTTCCGTTTGAAAGAAGCATTTTCACCTTCATTCCTTTGTTCATTCCACTGCCTGAAACTCCGGTCTGTATGAGATATGCCACATTTGTTCCTTCGGAATCTGCCTGAAGCTCAACATGAACAATTTCACGGTTAGCATTGAAATATGCAACAACGACATTTCCGTAGCTTACCTTTGACATAATGTCTTTTTCAATGCTTTTGTCTTTGGTATATTTACCGCCGTCAATGTATATGTAATCATCGCCGGAGGAACCTGTGTATTCACCAACAACCTTGTCTCTTGAGATGATAACATCTGCAAGCAATTGGTCGTCGCTTTCGGCAACCCACACAACATTATAGGGTGCGATGTCGGAAAATTCTCCGACTACACCGTTCTGGTCGCACACGGTGAGAGTTTCTGCTTTTTCAAGATTGGCTACCTTTTTGCTGTCATGAAGGTCGGTAATGATGAAATCATCATAGATAACTTCATCCACAATATACTGTTTGTAAGAATTTATTATAACAACATCATATTCCCCGGCTGTCTTGATGAGCTTGACACTGCCGTATTGGGGCATCATGTTTTCTTCAACATACTCCGCCTTTTTGCCGTTATATACTATGAGTGCGTCGGAAGCAATTTTTGCACTGAACTGTCTGTAATTACTGTCATAATAGGTGTAGACACCGGATTTGAAAGTAACATCATCATAGGAATGAAGTTCAAGAATATCATTTTTGTTATCTACAGGGTATGTGTAGATTGATTTTGCGGTGTAGGTTGAATCGTAATACACATCAACCTCCTGCCCGAAGCATTTGTCGGTGTTAAAATTGCCGCTGCGAAGCTTGATACCGTCTACAGAGAAGATACCCTCTCCTACTCCATCACCGTTTTCGCCGCCAAAATACTGGGCACCATCTGCTTTGCCGCTTAATTTTTCAAGATGCCAATAGCTTTGGAGCACGGTTTTTGAAGAATTCATGGTCTGAACCATTCCGTCACCTGTGTATTCAGGCTCGGGAAGCTCGGTATTTAAGATGTTGTAGAGAAGAACAAACATTGCACCTTTGTTCATTTCTCCGTTTTTAAGACCGTCATCGAGACCCACTCTTGAAGCGGCGGCAATGTAACCTGCAGGCCAGCCTCCGTTTGCATCGGCAAGAAAGGCATAACCGCATGCGCTGACTGCAATTTTAATCGCTTCGGCATAGGTAATTTCACGGTCGGGGTTAAAGTTTTCAGCCTGAGAAACAAGTCCCCATGTGTAGGCATTGCAAATTTCATAATAAAAAGGTGTCTGAACCGAAATGTCGGCAAAGGGCGAAACTTCGTATTCATAGCTCATGGGCATGTTCAAAGTTTTAATAACTCTGCCCACAAATTCACCTCTTGTGACAGGCGATGAAACATCTTCATCGGAGGTTGCGATTTCAAGGTCTTCAAGAAGACGCAGTGCCTTTGTTACATATGTATCATCCTTTACCGAACTTGTTGCTCCAACAGACGGTATGCAAAAAATGTTCAGGATGATTGTAATTGCTATTAATATGGAAGAAAGTTTTTTCATCATCATTCTCCTCGTATAATATATTTTGAGGTGTTCAGAGTAACCCCAATAACTCTTGAAAATTTTTCTAATCGGTTTGATAATACCCGTGATATAATTGTCTTAGTGTCAATCAGGTATCAGTTCGTTTTCTCCTTGTTGAACC
>JAFQHQ010000212.1 GCA_017397885.1 Clostridia bacterium
ATTTCAATAGATTCAGAAAAAGAATATTACATATGTTTAACTACAAAAAATCTAATACTGGAAAGGCGGCTGCATAAAAGCTGCAACCGCCATCGAAAGTTCCATTATTCAATTTTGACCCCAACTATTGACAAAGAGCCTCAACAAAAAGAGAAGCCGTCTTGCGATTGCAAAACGGCTTTTGGAATTAAAGTATTGTAAGATATTTTTCGTATGCTTTATCCCAGTCGGATGCATTTTCGGGAGCGTAGGTTGCAATGTCGGAGGAATCTCTGATGATGGCACGCGCTTCTTTGATGTCTTTGATGTCACCTGATGCCATGAGCTGAACAGCAACATTACCAAGTGCCGTTGCTTCAACATGACCTGCATACACATTGGTGTTGCAGGAGCTTGCTGTCATCTGACAGAAAAGTGTGGCATTTGTGCCTCCGCCCACAATGTGGATTCCCGCAAAGGTCTTTCCGGTGATTTTGCCAAGGTTGAGAAATGCGTGTCTGTATTTAAGAGCAAGGCTTTCATAGATACAACGAGCTATCTCCCCTATTGTCTGAGGAACATACTGACCTGTTTTTTTGCAGAATTCCTGAATTTTCTTTGTCATGTTGCCGGGTTTGCCAAATTCGGGATAGTCGGGGTCTACAAAGCATTTGAAGCCTTCAGCTTTTAAAGCTTCATCTGCAATTTCGCCAAAAGAAAGGTCGTGACCCTGCTTTTGCCATTCACGGCGTGCTTCCTGAATGAGCCAAAGTCCCATGATGTTTGTGAGATATCTGATTTTTCCGCCGTAGCCGCCTTCGTTGGTGTAAGAAGCTTTAAGACCCTCTTCGCTGATGAGAGGTTCGGAAAGCTCTGTACCGAAAAGTGACCATGTTCCGCATGAAACATAAACAAAATCGTCCTCGGTTGTGGGAACGGAAACAACAGCAGATGCTGTGTCGTGACCGCCAACCGCAATAACGGGAACGGGGTCAACATCAAGCTCTTCACAAATGTCGGGAGTGAGATTACCCAAAACCTTACCTGTTTCGATGATATCGCAGAGAACATCGGTGGGAATGCCGAGCTTTTCGAGGATGTCTTTATCCCATGAACGTGTGTAGGGATTAAGCATCTGTGATGTGGAAGCGATTGTGTATTCACTCTTTTTAACTCCGGTGAGGAAGTAATTTAAGAGGTCGGGAATAAAGATGAATTTGTCGGCACGCTTCAGCATGTCACTTTTGTATTTTGCAAGATAATAAAGCTGGAAAAGTGTGTTAAAGTTGAGAATCTGAATGCCTGTTTTATTGTAGAGTTCATCTTTGGAGATTTCTTCAAAAACTTCATCGGGGATGTTATCTGTACGGGCATCACGGTAGTGAACGGGGTTACCGATGAGGTCACCGCATTCGTCAACAAGACCAAAGTCAACGCCCCATGTGTCTATACCGATGGAGTCAAATCCTCCTGCAAGACGAGCCTTAACTATGCCCTGTTTAATCTGGTCAAAAAGAAAAACGATGTCCCAATAGAGAGTACCGCGAACATTAACTCCGTTGTTGGGAAAACGGTGAATTTCTTCAAGAGTAATTTTGCCGTTATCGAGTGTGGCAATGATGCCTCTGCCGCTTGATGCGCCGAGGTCAAATGCAAGAACTTTTTTCATAGTGTCCATTCCTTTCATATGCAATTATTCTGTCACAAGTTTTACGTTGTTGTCACGAAGAGCCTCAACAAATTCTTCGTCGGGCACTTTATCGGTTATGATGTAGTCAATATCACTGAGAGATGCAAGCTTGGCAAAGCTTACTCTGCCAATCTTTCCGCTGTCGCAAAGGAAATATTTTTTTTCGGAATTGGAAAGCATGTTCTGCTTGATTCCACATTCCTGCTCATTGCTCTCCAAAATGCCTATTTCCTTGGTGACACCCTTTGAAGAGAAAAACATTTTGTTTGCAAAATAGCATTCTTTAATGCTCTTTTCGGAAAGAGAACCGACAAAAGACTGATTGGCACTTACTATTCCGCCAACGGAAATGAGCTTGATGTGTTCGCAGGAGCTGAGCTCTGCCACAACACGAAGCGAATTTGTGATTACAGTTATATTTTTGAGTCCTTTAATCTCTTTTGCCATAAAAAATGTTGTTGTGGAAGCATCGAGAAAAATTGTGTCACCGGACACAACATAGTTTGCCGCAATGCGGGCAAGCTCCTGCTTGGCTTCAACATTTGTGGATTTTCTTTTTTCAAGAGAGAGCTCATAGGACGTGTCGTCAATAGGTACGGCACCGCCGTGGGTACGCCTGAGAGATTCTTGCTTTTCAAGCTTTTCAAGGTCACGTCTAATGGTTTCTTCAGTAACCTCAAGGCTTGCCGCAAGCTTGGAAACGGTTACGGCTCCGTCTTTGTGAAGTTCATCTAAAATAAATTTCTGTCTTTCGGGTGCAAGCATTGTATCACCTCTTTAATTTTAAAAATAACGCGGAAATATTAGCTGTATTGCCGATTTAATTTCCGCGTTAGATTTTTTAATAAAAATATTTTGAATGTTGTTCGCAATACAAGCTGTAAAATCTCATATCTTTGCGAATTGAATATGGGAAAATCCTGTTATTTTCTTATGATTTGAACTCTTGCACCGTTTTTGAGTGCCGCAGAGTTGGCATCGTCTGTGTCAATGTGCATTTCCACATTGAAATCGTCACGAACTCTTACCTGAACATCATAGAATCTTGTTGGCTTAATGCCTTCGATTTCAACATCCACATAATCATTATCCTTAATGCCCTGTTTTTCGGCATATTCGGGAGTGAGATGGATGTGACGGTTGGCAATGATTACGCCTTCCTTGAGATATACGGTGCCTTTGGGACCAACAAGCACAAGACTTGCACTGCCTTTGATGTCACCGGAGGGTCTCACCGGGGGACTAACCTTTAATACAAAGGTGTCGGTACGTGAAATTTCAACCTGAGTGTGTTTGCGCACAGGTCCGAGTACTCTTACCTTTTCGATGGATTTGAGCGAGGGACCAACAAGTGTTACAAACTCATCGGAAGCATATTCTCTGCCCATGAGATATTTTTTAACAGTGAGCTCATAGCCTTTGCCAAAGAGGGTTTCAAGATCCTCTTGGGAAAGATGCACGTGACGCTGTGAAACACCAACCTTGATTTCACCGTTGTTTTCTCTTATATCATTTTGCATTTCAAGAATTACATCTTTAACTGCGTTTTGAATATCATTAATATCGTACAAGCTAATTGCCCCCTTACATGTCTATGAATTTGAGAAGCTCTGCATGGGGATTGGGGATAACCTCTTTTCCATACACTTTGCCAAGCTTTGATGCCGCAACCTCACCTGCTTCAACAGATGCGGTAACTGCCGAAACCGTTCCTGCAACAACAAGTGTTACAAGGCGTCCGCCAAGTCTCTTCTCGGAGTGAACAAGGTGAACATCTGCCGCTTTAACCATGGCATCGAGACCTTCGATGGTGGCAACAAGACCGTCAATTTCGAGAATACCGAGAGATTCTTCGCTTGTTGCTACACGTTCGGGAGTTTCAACGCCAAAAAAGCTCTTGGGAAGCTTTTTGTTGTATTTGTCTCTGTTGATATCAAGAAGATATGCCATTTTTTCCGCTGTTTCTGCAGGGCGGGCTATTATGTGATGAACTATGTATCTGTCTTTTGATTTTGCATATGCAACCGAAGCTTCAATTGCCGCTTCAACCGCCGCTACTTCACCTTCCATTTTTACCACCATGATAAGGGGTACGGGGAAGCCCGGTGCAAAAGGACGGTTACGGTCGAAGGCAATGATTTTTACATCTGCCGACTTTGCCGCAAGGTCTGCCACATAAAGGGCTGTGGTGAAGCTGTAAACTTCTATCATTCCAAGTGCTTTCATTATAACACCTCTTTGTTAACGTGATTTATCAAACAATGTGAAGTCCGTCTGCCATTACGCATCTTCTCTGACGTGTGAAGGAGTGAGTTGCTGTGAGACCTTCACCTGTGGGGCCTGCAATTGTGAAGGTTGTGTAACCTTCACCGCCTACGCCGATGCCGGCATATGAGGGAGCATTTTTAACAAAAATTGTTGTTTCAACTGCTCTTGCAAAGGCTGTGAGTCTGTCAACATTTTTGGAGTGGATGTGAGCTGAGTGTCTGCATCCGTGTTCAGCCTGAACTGCAAGTTCAATTGCTTCTTCAATGTTTTTAACTCTTACAATTGGAAGAATAGGCATCATCATTTCAACCTGAACAAAGGGATGATTTGCAGGAGTTTCACAGATGATAAGTCTGGGATCTGCACTGATGCCGAGTTCTTTGAGGAAGAGACCTGCGTTTTTGCCAACCCATTTTTTGTTGATTGAGTATTTGCCGTCTTTTTCAACAAGAGCAACTTTTACGAGCTTGTCTATAAGGTCACCCTTAATGAGATAAGCACCGTTTTCGGTCATATATTTGATAAGGTCGTCTGTAACCTTGCCAAATGCGAAGCATTCTTTTTCTGCAATACAGGGAAGGTTGTTATCAAAGCTTGCACCTGCAACGATGTCTTTTGCAGCTTTTTCGATGTCGGCTGTGTCGTCAACGATAACAGGGGGGTTACCTGCACCTGCACCGATGGCTTTCTTTCCGGAAGAAAGAAGTGTTTTAACAACACCGGGACCACCTGTTGCAACAAGCATCTTAACATTGGGACATTCCATCATCATTTTGGATGTTTCCATTGTGGGCTTCTTAACCGAAACAACAAGGTTTTCGGGTCCGCCTGCTTCGAGGATTGCACGGTTTACAAGGTCAACAGCATAGTTTGCAACCTTGCATGCATTGGGGTGAGGATTGAAAACAACCGCATTACCGCCGGCAATCATACCCATTGAGTTACAGATAACTGTTTCACTGGGGTTTGTGGAAGGAGTGATACTTCCGATAATGCCAAAGGGTGCCATTTCGATAAGAGTGAGACCGTCGTCACCTGTGATAACAGATGGAGCAAGGTCTTCGGTGCCGGGAGTTTTGTTTGCAACAACCTGGTGTTTGATGATTTTGTCTTCAACTCTGCCCATGCCGGTTTCTTCAACACCCATTTTTGCCATAACTTCAGCTTCTTCAAGAGTGAGACGGCGGATGTTTGCAATCATTTTTTCTCTCTGAGCTACAGTGTAGTTTCTGTAGAGCTTATATGCCTTTGCAACTGCTGCAAGAGCATCTTCCATTTTGTCAAATACGCCAAGCTGGTTGCCTTCACACAGGGGGCAAGCACCTGAGCCTGATATGTTTTTGATTACACTTTCAACTAACTGGCTGATATACTTTTCGTCTAACATAGTTACACCTCATTAATTATAGTATAGATCTTTTACATTATATTCTTCCATGTTTCGGAATCGGGATTTGCAATAACAGAGCTGTCAAGATACATTGAAGAATCTTTGAGTCTTTCTTTCACTGTATCGATTGATGCCTGAACTGCAGAAACCTCACCGGTAATGAGCATATAGGATTTTCCGCACATACCCTTTGCTATGCGAAGCTCAATGAGCTCAACATCTGCGGTTTTTGAAGCGATGTCGGCTGCAACAATGATTGATGCGGCACTGTAGGTTTCAAAAACTCCCAGAGCAGATGGGTTTTTAACATCGGTTGAACCGTAGATTGCAGGGAAAATTGACTCATCGGGATTTCCAAGCACAAAGGAATCCACAAGCTTCGCGGGATTTTGCGCTTTTGCATTTTCAACTGCGGCATTAACCGCACTTAGCTCACCCTGAATGAGTGCTATGTATTTACCGGGGCAGACAACATGAGCCTCGATGATTTCTACATTTGCAGTTTTAGCCATTGTGTCGGCGGCAGTGATACCTGTTGACACTGTGAGATATTCAATCATGCCGAGTGCTTTACTCATTTATTGCCTTTCCTCCTTTTTATTATTACATACATATCGGTAACTTCCAGAACCTTGCCGTCAACGGAAGAATGAATGTCACTTCCGAGCTTGCCCTCGGTTGAACCGATGAGCTGACCCTTGGTGACTGTGTCTCCCTTTTTGACAACAGCTGTTGCCGGAGGACCAATATGCTGATTAAGCATTATTTTAACTTCTTTAAAATCAAATTCTTTTTCGTCAAGAGTTGCAGGAACATAGTAGCCGGTGACACCAAGCCTTGAACGAAGTCTTGTCATCTGAACCTTTTTGTATTCACGGTCGGGAGCAACGCCCTGAAAATCGGGATTTTCAATTGGTGGTACGCCCTGTTTTCGAAGCTCTGCCCTAATTGCACCAATCAGTGAACGGGGTGACAAATCCTGCGGGCAGGAATAGAGCTCGCAAAGACCGCACTGTGAACAGTACATTGAATTGAGAACCGCCTCACAGTCGGAATCCATTCCCTTTGCCACAGCTCTCATGAAAAGGTGTGGCTGAATGGGATAGCCAAGAAGATTTCTTGAGCAAAGGTCTGTGCATGAGCGACACTGACAGCAAGCACTCATTGCACGTTTTATGTTGATGTTTGTTTTTGCAAGGCGTTTTTGGATTATGGGACTGTTTTTGGGAAGAACCAAAACAGCATTGAGCTTTTTGGTTACGGTGTCGTTGGGATAAACAACATTACCGGTCATAAGTCCGCCGCCGAGATACATATAATCTTTAATCTTTTCGCCGCCGGTGAGAGCAACTGCTTCTTTGATTGTGATGCCCACGGGAACCTTGAAGGTGCCGGGGTTTTCAACCTCACCGGTGATTGTTATATATTTTTCGGTAACATTTTTGTCTTCTTCAACAGCATAATATGTGTTGAGCATTGTTTCTACGTTATAGACAATTACTCCCTCTGTTATGGGAAGCTTGCCGGGCTTAACAACTCTGCCCGTTGTTTCGTAGATAAGTATTATTTCATCTCCCACCGGATAAATCTTCGGCAGAAGGGATATTCTAAAGCCATCAAATGAGGGGAGATAGAACTCCACTCTGTCTATTGCTTCCTTGTAGGAAGGTTTGAGTGCAATTATAACTTGTTTTGCACCGGTTGCTTCTTTCACGTGAGAAAGAGCTGTTAAAATTTCGTGAGTGTAGGTTGCAAGGAGCTGTCGGTGGAGCTTGAAAAGAGGTTCGCACTCGGCACAGTTTAAAATTATTGTGTCTGCTTTGTCCGAAAGCTTTGTTCCCGAGGGAAAGCCTGCACCGCCGGCACCGATTATGCCGTGGGACTTCATTGTTTGTGCCAAAGTTTCAATATTCAAATCCACTCTCTCCTTTCGATTGATAAATTAACTGTTATCAGAGTTCGTCTACAATACCGACAATTGCTGCGTCTATGGGTGAATTTTCCTGATTGCAGCCGATTCTTGCCGCAGAGCCTGTTGCAACGAGAACGATTTCTCCAATGCCTGCTCCGACATTGTCTATTGCTACGATTGTGTGATTGATACCCATTTCTTTTGTAGGCTCAACAATCATAAATTTATTTCCAACAAGATTTTCATTTTTGCGTGTTGATACCACGCTTCCGGTAACCTTGCCTATAATCATGGAACGTTCTCCTTTCAAGTGATATCCGGCAATGCGGATTTAGTCCGCATTGCCGTCACTTTGTTAACTTTCTTGGGTTGCCCGACTATTATTTAATAGAAGGGAGAATTTTTTCAACATCAGCGTGGGGTCTGGGAATAACGTGTGTAGCAATGATTTCGCCGAGTTTAGCAGCAGTTGTGCCACCAGCCTGAACAGCAGCGTTAACAGCACCAACGTCACCTCTTACCATAACTGATACGAGACCGGAACCGATTTTTTCTGTTCCAACGAGAACTACGTTCGCAGCTTTAAGCATTGCATCTGCAGCTTCAATTGCAGCAACGAGACCTCTTGTTTCTACCATACCTAATGCTTCCTGTGCCATTTTTACTTCCTCCTTTTTTTCTACTTTAACTTCCTGTACCTCTTCTTGAAGTACTTCTTTTGCTTTAGAGCTTGTTTTTCTCTGTGCCATTTATATCACCCTATTAACCTATAGAAGGTAATATTTTTTCAACATCAGCGTGGGGTCTGGGAATAACGTGTGTAGCGATGATTTCACCAAGTCTTGCAGCGGTTGTGCCACCTGCTTGAACAGCAGCGTTAACAGCGCCAACGTCACCTCTTACCATAACTGATACGAGACCTGAACCGATTTTTTCTGTTCCAACGAGAACTACGTTTGCAGCTTTGAGCATTGCATCTGCAGCTTCAATTGCAGCAACGAGACCTCTTGTTTCTACCATACCTAATGCTTCCTGAGCCATGATTAAATACCTCCAAAATTATTTTGATATTTTAATTTTTATTACTTATGAATTTGAGAGCAACTAAAAACGATATTATTCGTTGATTATTGCAATTTTGAGACCTTCCATCTTAAGGTTTGTCTCATGCGCTTCGTTAATCTGTGAAAGCGGGAATTTGTGTGTAATAAGCTTTTTCAGCGGAATGCCGATAGCCTGAGCACGTTTGAGGAAATCGAATGTTGTAGCATAGTCTCTGAGTGTGTATACCCATGAACCAACTGTTGTGATTTCCTTGGAGCAGATGTCGAAGTGAGGATTGATTGTAGCGTCGCCGCCATTGATGAAGAATCCAAGTTCACAAAGACCGCCGCCCTTGCGGATGAATTTGTAGATGTTTGCGTGAGCAACGGGAGAACCTGTGCACTGGAAGGCAAAGTCTGCTTCATAACCGCCGAATGCATCTTTCACAGCACCTGCAAGAGCTTCAATGCCCTTGTGCTCTGTGAAGTTAACGCTCTTGTCTGCACCCATTTCCTTAGCGAAGGAAAGACGCATTTCCTGACCGTCAACTGCAACGATGTTTTCGATACCCATTGTACGAAGAATTGCAATACAGATAAGACCGATAGGTCCGCAACCCTGAACAACAACTCTTGAGTTGAAGCGGAGGATGCCTGTTGTTTTTGCTCTTTCAACTGCGTGGATAAGAACCGCACAGGGTTCGATGAGGATACGGCTTTCGAGGTCAAGGTCTGAAACATTGAACACTGTTGAACCGCCTCTGATTACTATGTAGTCTGCAAACCAACCGTTGAGGTGGATGTCATCATCGGGAATAAGACCGTATACATCGGAACCATCACCAACATTTTGCTTGTTGAGATCGAACATTGTGATGTTGGGGTCATCTTTGAAAATCATGCAGGTAACAACTTTGTCACCAATGTTAAGGGGTTTGCCTGCACTGTCTTTCTTAACATTCTTGCCCATTTTGACAATTTCGCCTGTTCCTTCGTGACCGAGAACAACGGGGATAAGACCGAAGGGGTCACGCTTGAATTCGTGAGCGTCTGTTCCGCAAACACCACAGCCTTCAACTTTAACGAGGATATCGTCATCGCCGAGCTCGGGGATGGGGAATTCTTTTATGTCATAATGTTCAAGAGATGTGAGCATAGCAGCTTTTGATGTAGCAGGAACTGCACCTGCGGGTTTTGAAGCCTTGGGAGCAGCGTCGCCTGTAGCCATACCTGCAATAACTTGCTTTACAATAGCTTCGATATCAATATTGTTCATGCTTGTCATCTCCTTTAAGAATTTATTATTTCATTAAGGCACTTGGCACCATATTCGGAAAGCTCTACGTCCTGATCTTCGGAGCCGCCGCTGACACCAATACCGCCTATGATGTTTGAGTTATAAATCAGAGGATCGCCACCGCCAAAAATCACGAGCTTGCCATCGTTGGTAAACTGGATTCCATAGAGCGACTGTCCCGGCTGACTTAAATTTTTGAGTGTGAGTGTGGACATTTTGAGAGCAACTACGGTGTATGCCTTTTTAACTGCAATGTCATAGCTTGCAAGGTATGAACCGTCCATACATTCAACCGCAACAGGATTTCCTGCCGAGTCGGAAACCGCCACAACAACACTCAAGCCCATTTCTTTTGCTTTTCCCTCAACCTTTGCAATGAGGCGCTTTGCCATGCAGAGATTAATTGAAGAAACGGAAGCTTTTTGGGAAACTTCTTTTACGATAGTTTCCACAATGTTTGCGATGTTATCGTTTGTCATGATACCACCTTCTTATTTTCCGAGCTTTTCCATAACCTTGCGTGTGATTTCAGCAACCATGTCAGCATCGGCATTGTTATCGGTGATAGGTGTTTTAACACCTGCAGCAGAACAACTTGGAACTCCGCAAGAGTGACAGCTCATACCGCCTGCTTTAGCACTGGGGCAAAGGTCTGCGGGGTGTTTGCCGGGGAGACCGAACTGTCTTCTGATTTCATAGAGTCTCTTAATCTGTTCTTTGTCAAATTCCTTGGGACCGCCAAGCTGTCTTGAATGGAAGAGGAGCTCTGCATAAAATTCGAGGGATTCCATCTTGTGGTAAGCCGCAAGAAGTGAATCGGAATATGCAAGTGCACCGTGGTTTTCAAGAAGAACAGCGTCAAAATAAGGAAGATATTTTTCAACGTTGTCGGGGATTTCCATTGTGGAAGGTGTGCCGTATTCAGCAATGGGCACGCAACCGAGAGCGATAACAGCTTCGGGCATGATGGGCTGAGTAAGGGGGATACCTGCGATTGCAAAGCTTGTTGCATAGATGGGATGAGCGTGAACTACAGCTTTAACATCGGGTCTCTTCTGATATACTCTGAGATGCATCTTAATTTCGGATGAGGGTTTGAACTTGCCGTTTGCCTGAAGAACATTACCTTCGCCGTCAATTTTGCAGATGTACTCGGGAGTCATGAAGCCTTTGGACACGCCGGTGGGTGTGCAGAGGTATTCATTATCGCTGATTTTTACGGAAATGTTTCCGTCATTTGCGGCAACCATTCGTCTGTCATAAATTCTTTTGCCAATGTCGCAAATTTGTTTTTTGATTTCGAATTCTGATACCATTTGACATTCTCCTTTTTTATTTAATGTTTTTCTGTGTTTGTTTCTTGTTTTGTTTATAAATTCTTTTGATTAATTACATAATATCACATAACTAATCAATTGTCAACTTAATTTTGTGGGATTTTCTTTGTTTTTCTTTGAATTAATTGTTCAAAAAGTCCAATAACTCTTTTATCCCCTTCCCGGTTTTGGCACTGGTGTGAAAAACCTTTTCACACCCGGCAATGCGTAGCCAGTTTTCCGCCATGTAGGGACGGGCATCGGGGTGATCGATTTTCGTGACGATTCCGATGACCTCGCGGTTTGCCATGCCCGTTATGTTTGGCGGAAAAAGGCAA
This sequence comes from Clostridia bacterium, assembly GCA_017397885.1. Classification (GTDB taxonomy): domain Bacteria; phylum Bacillota; class Clostridia; order UMGS1810; family UMGS1810; genus RGIG1828. The sequence continues at coordinate 11,234 of JAFQHQ010000212.1, forward strand.
TAGGGCTCGGTTGCGGAAACGAGAAGTCCGCACACATCGGATTCGTAGGCATAGAGCGCAAGAGCTCTGCCAAGCTCTCTGTTTTCGGCATATTCACCGGGGGTGTCGATGAGAGCGTTATAATAGTTAATGTATTGAGTTTTTTCGTATGTAATCTTTTTGCCCCTCAAAACCTGGGTGAGGGTTGTTTTGCCGCTTTCACTGCGGCCGAGAAGTATGAGCTTTTTCATGTTCTTGTTATGGGACAAACGGTGAAGCCGAGAGTTTCACGGGTATAGTCACAAAGAGCCTTAAGGGAAGATTCAACCTCCGAAACCGTTCCTGTGACAATGAGTGTTCCGCTGAAACGGTCAACAAAGCCAAGCTCTATGCCCGATGCCTTTGTGGCTATGTCGGCAGCGATGATTGCTGTTTCCGACGGAGACATGGTAACAATACCGATTGCCGCTTTTGAATAGTCAATTGCAGGGTCGAGACCGAGCTTTTTGTAGAGAATGCGGTCGGGGTTTGCAATGATGTGAGCAAGAGAAATCTGTTTACCGGGAACAAGCTCCTGAATTATTCTCATTTTATCTGTAAGGTTTGCTTCTTTGATGTTATCAAGATTCATTTGTCACCCTCCTGTATTTTGCGGGGATTACATCACCTGCACAAACGGTTGCAAAGGAAAATCGTTTTTCTACTATTATATATAGAAGTAATTATTATCCTGACTTGCAACCGGAATTTGCTTCGTCTGAACCAAATCCAAACAAATACAAATTCAGTCATAATAAATATACACCATTTCCAACAAAAAGTCAATAGGTTCAAGCAAAAAAATGAAAAAAACAACATAAAAAAAGAGAGAATCCCAACAAAAGCAAAGATTCAAACACATTTTATATATATTTATGATATATAAAATATAAAAAACTTTAAGCAGAAAAAAACAAGAACATCGGTGAACGGTTTTTAAACCAATTCACGCAATGTTCTTATTTTTTAAACTTCGTTTTTTCAGAAATTAATTTGAATTACAACAAATTTACCATAACATCTTCGAATTTAAAAACACTTCTACCCCAAAAGCTATTTCCACAATGGGTTTCATTCCTTTTTTGGGTCTTTGAGATGCCGGAACAACATTGGAAATCGTAGAACTCACTTTAAACATTTTATCATTTCGTTTCAACAACATATACCACTCTGATTTGGTATAACCTATTTTGTTAGCTATTCCACATAATGTTGAAATAAGATGCATTCTCGCACATATACTCTTTTCTTATTCTATCAAGTAGAATTGAAAAAATTGTCCTACTAGAACTTTCATGAAATGCATCATACGCCTCACATCTAACCAAATAGTTTTTATCTTCAAAGCAGTTAATTATAATATTTGAAATTTTCTCGTCATCAATATTAGCACTTAATTCCTCAATAGCGTCAATTCGTTCCAAAAAATCGTCACTTTGAATCATTCCTATGTTTTTTTCATTCAATCACCTACTTTTTCTGCAAGTGCTGCAACTAATTCTGTTTTATTCATTCATAAACACCTACCCTTCTTCCAAATTCTACAAAATATTATATCACAGAATCACTCTTTCTGCAATATAAATTATTTAATAACTAAATACAATTATTCAC
>JAFQHQ010000213.1 GCA_017397885.1 Clostridia bacterium
GTTTGCAGATGATGATGAGTATGCAGATCCCTTCTTGGATCCGATTACTGTAAGTTCACCATTTGCAAGATTGTTAAGGTTGATTGTGAACTGATCGTTGAAAAGTGCAGGCTTGTCAGTGTATGCATCATATGTCTTTTCACCTGTATCTTCGTCTTCAACGAAGCTATTGCTCATTGATAAGTATGCAGGATCCCATTTAATTCTGAATGCTGCACCTTTCATACCAAGTCTGTCTGAAAGAACTACGGGAATAGCGATGGAATCGCCCGCTTTGATTTCTCCTTCAGGAGCTGTAAGAGAAATTGATACATCTAATCTGTCTTCTGCCATAACAGGAGTTGCCATAATCATAGTCAAAAGCATAGCAACGACTGTCAACAAAGAACAGATGTGTTTAAATGTCTTCATGTTATCCTCCTAAATTTAGTGTTTCAAATTATAATGTTCTGGTTTTATTTTTGTTCGATAGGGAACACATATGTTTCATCTGCAGCTCTTTCAAGAATGCAGAGAGCATCATTAAGAGTAACACCGGATACGGCATCAACATCTACAGCAACTTTCTGTTCTTCTGTAGGAACAATATTGTCTGCAGCTATATCAAGTGTAACAAGAGCGTCATTAAGTGTGATACCTTTAACACCATCTGCTTCACCGTATGTAACTTCAGGAACTTCAGGATCTTCGGGAGCTACATATGTGTAGATTTTAGCTGTACCGGAAAGGGGAGCTGCATCTGCCATGTTTGTGTAACCGCAGTAAATGTCAACATATACATCTGCTGTAGGTTCTGCAGGAACTGCTGCGGATGCATCAAGTGTGAATGTTACTGTGCCGTCTTCAGCTACTGTAAGCTGATCGATGTACACGATGTCTGATTCTGTAACTGAAGCGAGAGCCACTTCATCTGTTACAACAAGGATTGTTGCTTCTTCGTTAGCAGTGAGACCGCTGAGGGTTACTGTAACTGTGTTGTCTGCAACTGCGGGTTCACCCATAGCTGCGTCTGCAAAAGCGATTGTTGACATCATCATGATAGCCACGATTGCCATTGCGAGGATCTTACCAATGTTTCTTTTCATAATTTTTTCCTCCATCCTTAAATGAAAAATTTTTTTTAGACGAAGATGCACCTGATTATTTGTATGCAAAACTATTTTTTTCAGACAACAACTTCATCATAATACATAATCATTATACCATAAATCTCATTAATTTCAATATGTTTTTGTGCAAAAAAACCATTTTGTGCATTTTCACTAAAATCCCGGTTGCGTTTTTGACATTTCGAACAGTCGGACCAAATTCATACATATACTAATCTTAGTTCTTTTTATAAATCGAATGATATATTTATATAAACACCAACTGGTTAGCTTATTCAAAAAATGTAAAAACGCATTCGGCGATAGCATATTAAACCATCGCCAAATGCATTCACTTTCTTTATTTTACCATAATCAGTTATTCATCTCATTTCATCTGACAACAATATCAACACCTTCAGTAAAAGCGAAGTAATAATCTTTATTACCCATGTTTGCAACAGTTTTTCCGGATGACTCATCAAACTCAACCGATACTTTTTCTCCGCTTGCCAATTCAAGAACTCTGAATTTCAAAACACCCATAGGGAACTCATCAATATCTGTATTTATCACACTGTCAGCTGCTCCACCAACAGTAAAGACTCCTTTGGTTATATCCGTAATGTTCATTGTCATAATTGCCGAGAATAATTTTGATTTCTCGGTGTAGCCTTCGAAATCGTCTTCATTTCCGGACAACATCTCCAACTTTGTCGGATCCCATTTAACCCTAAACATTGCACCTCTCATTCCCTTTACATTGGAAACAAAAACCGGCACAGAAATCACATCACCTGCTTTAACTTCACCATCAGGAGCTTTAAGGTAGATAGAAGCTTCTGTTCTTTCCGGCTCAACAACAGGTTCTTGTTTCTCCGGCTTCTCTTCTTTATCTTCTTTATCCCCCGAACCATTGAATATGTTCTGAAGTATCTGACTGAATTCTTCGGCAGTAATCTGTTTTGTGTAGGAAATGCTGACAGAATATTCTGCCCCATTCCACAATACCATACAACCGAGCGCTTCGGAAATTGCTCTCAAAGGAACCATCGTTCTGTTGTTCATAAGAGTAGCCGGAACATCAAGAGTTTTTACGGTTTCATTGCCATCGGTAACAACTTTCATTTCGGTGTTATCAATTGTGAGAGTAATTTCTTTTTTCTGAGATTCGTTGGTAACTGTTACAACATAGTTTTCGGCATCCCAGTCAACCTTACAATCCATTGCTTCAAAAACTCCGCGAGCCGGAACAAGTGTTCTTCCCTCGTCGGTGATGTATGCACATTGGTCTGCAAATTCAACCAAAGTATTATTTACAAATACATCCGGCTGACGTGCTTCTCTGTTTGCTGCCATGGCACTTGTTGAAAAGGAAACAAGAAGCGTTATTGCCAGGAGCAAAGATAATAACTTTTTCATTTTAATCATCCTTTCGTTTTTCTTCTATTATATAATATACCGCATGCGTTATCATTTTTGAATAAAATCATTTACGGTGTATTATCAAAGTTCAATTTTCCCTTCCACAACCGACGAAGCAACATTGCCAACACCTTCGTTGATTGCATTTGATGTTGCAGAAATTGTTATCTCGCCGGATGCATCTTCACTGAGTTTAATTGTGAATGTTCCTATTGTACCGCTGAACTGCATGTGTTCGTTGAAGAGAACAACAACAGATCTTGTTGCGGGATCGTAGTTTGAAAGTCCGGTGTTTATAACTTCCTTTGCTTCATCCGAGAACTCAAAGCCGATGATTTCGCACGCCTCATCCGAAAGGGTTGCAGAGATAAGAGCGATAATGTTCACATCTTCAAGCGCCTCAAATGTCAAATCAACAGTAACGGTTTCACCTGCAACACCGCTTATTGTGCCGAGAGTGAATATTGCCATGGGGTCAACCTCCGGTTCTTCAATTTCGGGTTCATCGGGAATGTCAGGTTCATCCGGAACATCAGGTACATCGGGAACATCCGGAGTGTCGGGCACGTCCGGTTCATCAGGTTTGGTTGTTCCGCCTGTAGAACCACTACCGGAACCGCCGCTTCCGCTACCGGAGCTTGGTCTGCTTGAACCACCTCCGCCACCGCCTGAAGCCAGTTTTTCTTTAGCATGGAAGCTTGTGCCTTCGGCTGATGCAAAGCTGAGATTAACCTCACCGTTGTTACCCGAGGTTTTAAGGTCGGTTGTATCAAAGGCGAGAGAAACGTTTTTGCCCTTGGCATCGGCGAGGACCTTAAAGTGGAGTATGCCGAGCTGATAGTCTTTGGACTCGGTTGTCACAACCTCAAGAGTTGAGCCTGCAACGGTGACATATCCGGCAGAAGCTCCGCTCGTGTTTACATCACAAACCACTTTGAACAAATCGGAAACATCGGTAAAACCGTCAAAGGATTTTCCGCTTTGCACCTTTGTTCCTGCAAGTTCAAGCTGTTTGGGGTCCCAAGTTACTTTGAACATTGCACCCTTGAGACCTATGGCATCGGAAATCACAACAGGAACTGCAACTGTATCACCAACTCTCACTGTGCCTGTGGGAGCTTTGAGATATATTTTGGAAGTGAGGGGAGCATATTCTTTTTCGGGTTTTACACTTTCAATATCCACACGGTAGGTATCGCCATCCCAGTTAACTTCACAACCAAGTGCTTCGGAAACTGCACGAAGCGGAATCATTGTTCTGTCGTTCATAAGGGTTGCCGGGACTTCAAGAGTTTTTGTTTCTTCTTTGCCGTCGGTCACCACTCTCATTGCTGTGTCATCAATTGTGAGAAGAATTTCTTTTTTCAGTTCTTCATTTGACACCGTTACGGTGTAGTTTTCAGCATTCCAGTCAACAGTGCAATCCATTGCTTCAAAAACGCCACGAGCAGGAACCAAAGTTCTGCCTTCGTCGGTTATGTAGGCATTTTGATCGGCAAACGTAACAATTTCGTTATCAACAAAAACATCCGGCTGACGGGCTCCGCGGTCTGCGGATGATGCTGTCAACACAGATGACGCAATTATTGCCGCTGTTGTGCATAGTGCTAGTAATTTTTTCATAATATATCGTCCTTTCAAAAGAGGAAATATTGTTTTTATTATTTATGTAATTATACCATAAATAATTGAATAAGGCAATATAAATTAGTATTATTTTTAAAAGAAATTATAGGCAAACAAATTGGAGTTTATCGCTCCGGCACGAAAACGCCGATCGTTTTTGAGAAAGGGTTCTCAAGCACTTCTTTTGAGAAATATCTCAAAGCTCTTTTCGCAGGAGGCTTCTGCAGGCAGCCTCCTGCACCACCGCCCGCCGCTGATGTTTTTTCGGCAAAATTCCCTGTTTTAATGTCGGCA
>JAFQHQ010000214.1 GCA_017397885.1 Clostridia bacterium
AAAAATATTGGTGTCCGAAAAAATATTTGAAAAAGCTGTAACATTGTTGGATGTTCTAAGTTTATTATGTATGTTTGCATGACAAAATCGCATCGTTTATGTTTGAAAAGGAAATAAAGGAATATGAAAGTCTTCTGAAAACCTATCGTCAGAAGGTGACAGAAAAGATGGCGGTATCAGATTTGAAAAACTATAACGAAATTCTCTTTTCTGCTCATAGCTGTGCCATCGAAGGTAATTCTTTTTCCGTAAACGAGACTCGTGAACTGAAAGAAAAAGGTCTGGGAATCATACCGCAGGGAAAGACATTGTTCGAAGCATTCGAAATGCTTGATCATTTCAAAGCCTACGAATTTCTTTTCAACCAACCGGAAACACCATTGACCGAAGAACTTTTAAAAGAAACACACCGCATCCTGACGGAACATACTCTTACCTATCGTTATCCCGATGCCAAACCGGGAGAATACACTCAAACAGATATGTGTGCCGGTGACACCATTTTTGGTGAACACGAAAAACTGATAGCCCGAGTTCCTCAACTTTTGTCTTCTACCCAACGGGCTTTGGAAGAAGGGAAGGTTCATCCGATGATTTTGGCAGCCCGATTCCACGGCTTTTATGAATACCTGCATCCTTTCCGTGATGGTAACGGACGTATTGGTCGGCTGTTCTCCAACTTTATTTTGCACAAGGTTGAGCACCCTATTGTTATCATTACCCAAGAAAGCAAGGACGAATACATCAATGCCTTACGCTTCATTCGTACCGAACGGACGGACGAACATCTCATCTCTTTCTTCTTCCAAATGGCCATCCACCGAATGCAACAGGAAATCGATGAAAAGAAGAAGCAAAGCATGGCTTTTCACTTTCTGTTTTAAGCATTCCTTTCTAAGCCGACGGACGGAAGGTGTATAAGATTGGTTTAAACTATCTAATAGTCAAGGGATGATTAGTCAATGTTGATACCCATTTTCTGCATTAAGAAGCAGGCATTATAATCTACAACGCTACGTTCTTCTCGAAATAAATCATTAATTTTGCGGTGAAATCATTGAAATAATAACGTATGAGAAGATTTGTTTGCTTGATTATCTTGGTAAAGTTATTGGGTGTACTAGATGTTTATAGTCAAAAGAAAGAATCAAACTTTCAATTGATGGCAGACAGTTGTTATGTATGTTTGGAGAAACAGGACAGTGTTTCTTTTATCAATTCGCTATCTCAGCTTTATGAAGCATATCTTAAGGAAAATGATACCTATTATCAAATTTCTCAAAAGTTGGAAAGAATTCTGTTGGAAGATCAGAGTATTCGTTTGTTGTACCTTGATGCTCGAAAAAATAAAGTGGAGCTTGTTGAATGTATACGAACTTATATGAATGAAATAGATAAAAGAAATAGCATGTATGCTTTTTCTGTCTTGAAGGAGCATGGTTGGTTGACAACCGATGAAATTAGTGAAAGAGCAAATGAGGCTTTATTCCTGATTGTTCAACATTGCAATGATGAGGAGTTACAAATTCAATGCCTTGATATGTT
>JAFQHQ010000215.1 GCA_017397885.1 Clostridia bacterium
ACAATATTTTGAGCCTTCTTGACGGAAGCATCAGAAAATATTCTGCAGATACAAACAGCAGAGCACTTTATGAACCTATTCTTGAAAAGCTCGGTGATGCACGCACTAAAATTGAGGATGTTTATCTTGAGGGGATAGGGAAGAAGAAATCTTCGGGATTGAATAGTGAGAGGTTTTCGCTTGTAAATATTGTTGGTAAAAAAAATAATTACGGTACCGGTGTTTTTCTTGATACAAATCTATTTGATAATAAACATCCGAGGCTTTGGAGCGGTATCTTAAGAAAATATGTTGAGGATAATTTTCCCGGTAAAACAATAGAGACATACAAAGATAATGGCGAAAAAGAATTAATATATTTTGCAAAAAAGAATGAACGTGTAAAAAAAGATGGTGCAAAGAATTCTCATAAAGTGATTGGTGATTTGTCTAATCCTAAGGGTAATATAGAGAAATTGGCTGTTGTTCATATTGATGAGTTGTTACAAGCTCCATATTCTCAAGAATTTAAAGATGAGAATTCTCATCAGTGGCTTGATGAAAATGGGTGGGATATTCGAACTGTATATTTAGTAGATAAAAACAATAAAATATATGAGGCTAAACTTAATATAGGTAATGCACGTGATGGTCGCAAAATTATATATAAAATTTCAAATGTAAAAAGCATTGACACCGTAGGAAAGGGCTTCACTGTCATTCAAAGAGAATTGAATGATGGAAGCTTCCAAAACTGGTCAATGCCTAAAAAAAGTATACCACAAGATAGCTCTGTTGTCAAGAAAAATTCTTTACCCTTAAAAGAACCGCCTACAGGTGAAGTTACATCTGATGCTCCAAAGGCTGCAGACTTTAAAACACAGACAAATCCATTGACTTTCAGACGTGGAGAAGCGGATATTGAATATGGAAGAACATTTCAATTTGAAGATAATTCACAGCCTTCGAAGGTTAAGGACGCATATAACCAGAGCTTACATTTATCGGATTCGGTTATTGTTTCAACCGGTTATAATTATTCCGCGGGAAGAATACTATCATTCAATGCTGACGGAACTGTTAAGGTTGCAATTGATTCATCTCTTGATATTGAGAGAAAAAACTATAATGTGGATCCAAAACAGCTTTTGTTTGTGGCTCACAATGATGCAAAGACCGTTTCGGAAAATTACAACGGTGACTATAATTTGTATTATAACAAATTAAAAGAAACCTTTGAGAATTATTTTGAAACGGGAATTATCAATGAATCCGATTTTGAGATGCCGGAACTGCAGTATTGCCTCAACAGTTTGACCCACAAAAGAAATATGCTGACTGCAAGGCTCAACAACATTTTTAAGGAACGCATTGACAGAGGTGTTGCGACAGAAGTAAAAGAGAGTGGCTTTGAGGTTTATTCCGATGAATTTGAAAAGGACACTGCTTTTGCAAGTCTTCCCGATGAAAAAAAGGATGAACAATCTCCTGTTTTTAATTATGGAAGATTAAGTGAACAGTCAACGGCTTTGCAGCTTTATGACACTGTTATGACATATAATCTGGCATATGAGCTTTCCGAGGTTTACCGGGCAAACGGACTTGATACAATCGATTACGGAAAAATTTTTGATAATGCGGTTGATATTGACCGTGTTTTACCCTTAAAGAAAAAGACCAATTCCTCCGGAAGTGAGGTTAAATTTGCCAAAAAGAATGCTTACAGAAACGGTACATACATGTTTAATGATTTCAAACGAAATTTAGAGAGGGTTTTCGGAAAGCATTACAAAGACATTAAGTTTGTGTATGAGCATTTGCAGACGGCAAAAGGAAATTACGGCAGAAACATTGACTTGATGAGAATTGCTTTGCAGCAGGCAATGAAAACATACAACATCAAACCCGGAAGCATTGAGGACAAGGTGGTTCAATGGTATGGCGAGGGTGAGATAGCTCCGAATCTCAATAACAAAAAAGAGGTTAAGATGTTAAACGAGCTTGGTTTTGATGTTTCTGTGAGCTCTGATCCCGATGTTACCATTAAATTCACCGATGCAGATTTGATTCGTATTTTTGGTGAGGAACGTGCAGAGGATATAAAAGGTTTCTCTCAGTTTTTCAGAAAAATGTATGATTCATATGTGGAAAGAGTTAATGCAACCATTGCAGGAATTTATCCCGGTGATACGGACAAGCTCCTGAAGCCCAGAAAGGATTATTTCAGACATTTTCGTGAGATGGGTTCGTACATGGAATATCTCGGTCAGACTTTTTTGGAGGATTTTCAAATTTCTCCCGAGCTTTCCGGCAAAAGCCATGCAACCAAACCGAAACGTTCGTGGGAGTCCTTTATGCAAACACGAAAGGGCAAAAGAACTTCGGCTTCTGCCATTAAGGGTTTTATTGATTATGTTTATTCTGCAGAATATACAATAAACATTAATCCTCAGATTAAGGAAATCCGAGAATTCAGTCAGTGGATAAGGAATCATAAAATCAGAACCGACAGTTCCGATTTGAATACCTTTATCAGATATCTTGATACATATGCAAATCTTTTGTCAAAAAAGACAATCGGACTTGACAGGAGTATTGCTGACCTCGAATGGACTGACGGAAGAAAAACACTTAAGATTTTAGGTGTTATAAACAATCACCTGAAATCCAATGCTGTTATGCTTAATGCTTCAACGTCTTTGAAACAGGTTTTTAATGTACCAAATGCCCTGAATTATTTAAATCATTCCTACAAGCTTCCCCTTGCGGTTATGGGGCTTGCTAAATCCGGTGTTGATGCAAAACTTCGAAAGAAGTATCACGATCTTTTTGATAAATCGGATTTTCTTACGGAACGATATGCCAAAAGCAATCTTGACAAGCTTGTTGCTTCAAAAGGGAAAAGAGCTCTTGATATGCTTGTGAGTGCCGGTGATGAATTCGGTTGTAAGGCTGTGTGGCTTGCGGCATATCAGGACGGGCTTTCGGCTAAGGTTCCAAACCCATTTTTATATGCAGATGATATTGCGAAAAAATGCTGTGCAGGTCGCGGAGTGGGGGATGTGCCCATTGCTTTTGAACAGCAGACAATGAAATTATTTCTGCCGTTTCTCCTGGAAGCAAACAACTTGAGAAATGTTTACCGTGATGCGGTATTTAATTATGAAAACACCGGTGATGTTAATTCATACATGGCTGTGAGAGCAGGGAAAGGAAAGGTGGCACAAAAGCTTTCGAGATTTTCGAAGCTTGCACTTTTCATGTTTGCGACGTGCGCGCTTAACGATTTGGCGGAGGAAATGTTTGGACAGAGAGTAAATCCGGATTTTATTGACAATGTGAGAAAATCCTTTGATGCGGCACTTGATGAAAATGGCGGAGAGTTTAATGCAAGGACAATTTCAAACGGACTTTGGAACACGGCACGATACAGCGTTGGTGATTATCTTGATATGAGTAATTTCGGTCATTTTGGTTATCAGTTACTTAGTTTGTTTGGTGAGGATCCCCTCGGCGATGCCTACTATGATTCCGGTGTTAACATGCCTGTTATTTCAACTTTTCTTGACATCGGTAAAAGCTTTAAGAATTCCAAGGACTGGGAAAAAGACGGATTGGCTGAGGCAGGTTTTAAACTATTTTCATACATGCTTCCTGCAGGCGGCAGTCAGCTCAGAAAAAGTTTTTACGGTCTTACTGATTATTCAAGGGGCGGAAAGTATGAATATGGTCCTTTCGCTTCGGCTCTTAATGACGGACAGCTTGGTTCAAAGAAGTTTGACATTGAAAAATCTCCCGAAAATTTTGTTAAAAGTGCTCTTTTCGGAACTTCATCACTTGATGAGAGCAAGGATTATTACAATCAGCTCTATATTGACCGTGTAAGCCGTGAAAAAGCTGCAGATGCAAAAGAGGATGCGTTTGATGCATTTTATCATGATTATGTTACGGAGCATGGCCAGGATGAATTTATTAAGCTTTCAAAGGAACTTGGTGACACTTCTGTTTTACCATTTTCTTATGTTCCCGACAGTATTCAGTATACCGATTTTGACGGTAATCCATTGAGTGTTGATTTTAGTGCTGACGAGAGAAAGAGCTACCAAAACAATCTCAACGAATTGATTTCGGATGAATTTATCACTGTTTCCAAAAGCTCGGCATATAAAAATGCTGATTCTGCAGGTAAGGCTCATTTGCTTTCGGAAGCAAAAACAAAGGTTGTTTCTGAGTTTAATTCCGGGTTAAGAGATAAATTCAAATATGCTGAAGTTTTTGACGAATATGTTGCAGCTCATGGCGAAGATGATATTGCTCGTATAGTTCGCGAAAAAGAGAATTACAAAATTTTACCGTTTTATAAAATTGATTCCGAAAAGGAATATAACATTAATGGAGAAAAAACGGTTATAAAATTTTCTGATGAGGAGATTGACTCATATTCCGGTCTTGCACAGGAACGTATTGATAATTCATACAATGATCTTTTGAATTCCGAAGGATGGGACATGCTTTCGGATGAAGAAAAGTCGGAAAAATTAATGGATGCCCGTTCTAAAGCCATCAGCGAGGTAAATGACATAATAAGAGACGATTATGTTTTTGCAGACGTATTGGATAATTATGTTGCTTCACATGGCGAGAATGACGTTGTTAAATTTGTAAAAAACAGCAGAAATTATGAATATTTACCGCATTATGAACCTGAACGCAATAAAAAGTATACTTTGAACGGTAATGAGTTTTCTTTCGAACTTACTGATGATCAAATTAATAAATATTCGTTGTTAGCCAATGAGAAGATGGAAGCTTCTTATTCCAATCTTATGGAAAGCTCTGAATGGAATTTGCTTTCTGATGAAGAAAAGTCGGAAAAGCTATTGGAAGCACGTGCAAATGTCAAAAGTGAAATCAATGATTTTATTAAATATGATTATGTTTACAAGGATGCCATTACTGACTTTGACAATAAGTACGGCGCTGATAACCCGGTGAGACAAGCTTATGAATATAGTCATGATGCTACTGTTTATCCGTATTGGGAACTTGATGATAAAATTACTTTTACATATCAAAAAGTTGATTATGAATATACTCTCTCCAAAGATTATGACCCTAAAAGAGGGAAATCAGAATATGATGAGTGGATGGAATATTACAACGGTAAACTTATATCTAATTATGTTGATAATGCTATCGGTAAAGGTTATTTGCAAGGTAAATCTCCCGAGGAGATATATGATACTCTTTCAACTTATAAAGCTGATATTCGTAAGAATATGCTAAATGTTCAGCTTCGTAATTATGCCAAAGGCAAACTTGGTCTTGGTACACAATCTTTTCAAAGGGTGGTGGTTTAAATGACTTTTAGAAATATTATTGATAAAGCGGATTCGCTTTTTCCCAATATGTTTTCCCTTGAGGAAAAAATGGGATGGTTAAATGAACTTTCGGCACTTATTTATATTGATTATATTAAAAACAAAAAGGTGCTTGAAAAAAAGCCCGGAGAGAGAATAATCCTCCCTCCGGGAATAACAAAAGAGAGAATTTGCAGTCTTTTTATTGATGGTGTAAAAAAAGAAGAACCTTCAAGTTTTGATTTTCTAACGGCTTCTGAATCAGAACATGTGATTATTGAATATATTGATGTTCCGGAAGCTTTAATTGACGAAAATCTTCCTGTTTCCGCTCCGTACGATAACCTCTTTTTGTATTTTCTTTTGGCAAAAATTTGTTTGCACATGGAAGATGCAGAGGGTTATAACAATTATATGTCGCTATATAACGAACTTTTTAACGATTATAAACTTTTAATCGGGTCCGGTTCGGGAAGGCGTACATTTAATTTTAAAAATCTTTGGTAAAAGGATGTGGTTTTATGAATTATCATGTAATTAAGGTTGATTTTGGCGATGCAGGAATTATTTCTTCGGGATTGAAATTTAAACAGTTTGATTTTGGACATGATTGTTTAAAATTTGTTCTTTACAAAGATGGTGAAATTTTTAATCCCAATTTGGATTTTACTGAAGCATTTATACGTGTACTTCGTTCGGATGGACGTTTTGACGAACGAAAAATCTGGGATGTGCAGAATTCGGATTTGAGTTTTCTTTCTGTCGGCTCGGACGGTGAATATTATTGTGAGATTGAGCTTTCATATTTTGAAACATTTGTCTCGGGTGTTCTATCATTTGAGCTTTCTTTTCTAAAGTATGATTCCTCAAAGCTTTCATATTCTCAAAGGGTTACTTCTCCGCGTGTTAATGTTGAAATCTATAATTCGATTTCCTCTTACAATGTTATCGACAAAAAGAACATTGATTTATTTGTTCACTTGCTTGAAGAAATAAAAGCTTTGCAGGCTACTGTTACATATAAAGAGTATATTGATAAGCTCGATTCCATTCAACGTGGTGCAAATGTTAATGTTCAGGCAGACTGGGCAGAGGCGGACCCCGAATCGGATGCCTTCATACCGAACAAGCCGAATCTGGAGGAGATGGAAGATAGACTTCGAGAAGAGATCAGTCTGACCAATGATGTGGCAAGCAATGCAGAATCTTCGGCAGATGCGAATAAGGAAGCTCTTGAACTGCACAGAGCCAATGGCGATGATGGTGTTAATCATCTGGACGACAGAAGGCGTGAGTCTGTCGAAAAACTTCATCTTGCACTCAATCTTGTGAACAGTGCAAATCCGAACGTCATAGCTAATGGCTCGATAGGAATTGGCGTGGGCAACACAGTATCCAAGTCGCAGGTCTTGTGTGCGGGTGAATTTAATGTATCTGGTGGCTATCGCAACTTGCTTATCGGTTCCCATCTTATAGATAAAAATGAATCGTGCAGAGCTATTATCGGAAGGTATAATGTTATGAACGGTCAGCTTGTTCTGGTCGTTGGCTGGGGAACGTCTGACGATAATCGAATTAATATATTTACCGTTGACAAAAATGGAAATGTGGTTTCGAAGGGTAATATAAACTGTGGTGGCACTATAAACGGAAAATCGCTTGTGATTAACGGTGAAGACATGGCGCAGAAGATAGGTAAGATTGAGGCTGATGTTGGGAAGATTGACGCAATTGAAATGGATTTGAACACAGTGATTATGGACGAGATTCCCTCAATGTTGAGAGCCATTAACAATAACGCAGACAGATTAGACGAACTAAATGCACCACCTATCATGGCAGTTCCGACTACGCTTGAAGCAAACAAGGCTTATAACTTTGGGTCTCAGCAAAACATTACCATTGCGTTCCCGTCTGTTGCCAATGATGGTGATGTGATTTATGTGGGATTTGTAAGCAGGGAGACTACCAACCTTGTTGTTGACACCACTAACACGTATGATTTTGAACTTATTCCCGAAGTCAACACAGGTTATGAAATTTATGCGAAATGCAACACTGATGACGGCATCCCAAGGTGGATAGTCAAGTATTCTGAATACACGGGGGTGTATGAATAGTGCTTACATTGAAAGACTATGTTAATTGGGGACTTACCCATTCCGATAAGACAGCAGATGCCGAAGGTGTTCCTCTTGTGCTCGAAAACTGTGTTAGAAACAAGAAAATGAAACAGCTTGAGGTGTACGGAAATAGTGTACAAAACGGCACTCCCACTCCCGAAGCTCCCGCCCGGATTGAGAGTGTCGGAGAACTTGTGACAGACTCAAACAACATAAATTATGGCAAATACAAAATACCGATTATCATAAATGGCAATGAATATTCTGTTATCTACATCAACGAACCGCTTCGGAAGATTGGCGATTATGCGGATGTTATTGATTATAAGAACAAAAAAGTTATTCGAAAGGTATATGAAAATGTACTGAGCATGATTGACTATACGGTGTTTTATGCTTATATGATGTCCACTGGCACATTGGCTGGACTACGCCTACAATATAGACCTGCATATTCACATCTATATATGCCTACTGATTCAGTGTTACAGGTACCCTATTACGCTTTATGCAACCAATACCCGGTTGTTTCGACCAGCAAGAGAGGAGAACATACTATAAGTGGTTCTTCGGCTACTATGAACTTCTTAGACATCATAGACTCTGATTACACAACCGTTGATGAATGGGATACACATATCCGGGATATGTATGAAACAGGAACTCCGCTTATATTAACTCAAGCTTTGCGGACACCTTTTGAAGAACCAATCACCTGCGAACTGCCCTCACTCCCCGCAAAAACAAGCATTGTTGAGATTGACACGAATCTATTGCCATCCAATATCAAATGTAAATATATTAAAAGATAAGGAGATATTATTATGTTTTATAAAGTAGAAAACGAGCAGTTAATTTCTGCTCCCGAAAAAGGTATAAAAGTTTTTATCGCAAACCCCACACCCGAACAATACGCCCTTGTTGGCTACACAGATAAGGTTATTGAAGACGAAATGCCCGAAGAGATTGAAGGCAAGATGATTGAAAGCTATTATGAACAGACGGACGGAATCATATATCACAGATTCAGGCTCGTTGATGTTCCCGAAGAAGAGGAAGTGACTATATGACAGATTTTTTTGATAATGTTATATATCTTGCCTCGTTTATCGGTGCTGTGGGAGCAATTCTTGCCTTTGTCATAAAATGGCTCAATAAAAAGCTTTTTGAAATGCTGGCTCCCCTGCAAAAGCAAATTCACAAGATGGATGTTAAAGAATGCAGACGTTTTCTCATTGATTTTTTGGTTGACATTGAAAACGGTATTTCAAAAAATGAGGTACAGTGGAAATTTGCACATGATGTTTATGATCATTATGTGCAAGAACTTAAAGAAAATTCCTATGTAAAGGACTTTTGGGAAAGGGTGGTTATCAATGGG
>JAFQHQ010000216.1 GCA_017397885.1 Clostridia bacterium
GATAGGTGGTCATGCTGATTTCCTGTCCGGGCAAGTATATTTCCATAAGCGCATCCAAAAATAACTTTTGAATACCTTGCTTGCGGTATTGTGGGTGTACGCCTAAAAAGTCAATACATCCCGATTGATAAGAAAAAAGCATAGCACCGATTAAAACACCATTGTCTTTCAAAACAAGGGCGCGTTTTTCATTTATGGCAATTACAAGTTTACTCAAATAGTCCGCTTCATCCATAACCGGATATCCATCAATGACCAATCGCATTAAGTCCATCCAAGCGGCAATATCCGCTTTTTCCGCAACACAAATATCATCTTTGGTGAGTTCCGTTTTTGATGTATTTCTATGTAATGTAAAGCGCAACTGCAACGGATAAAATTCGCGGTTATCTCTATACTCTGCAGGGGGTATTTTATACATAGACTTAAATACAGCAGAAAACGCTTGTTGACTTTCATAACCGCAAATAAAGGCGATTTCTATAATAGGTTTCTCAGAAAACACCAATAACTTTGCGGCTTCGGTCAACTGTCGGCGTTGTACATAATCGTGAATTGTCATTCCTACCGTAGAGGTAAACATACGATGCAAATGATATTTTGAGTAGTGAATTTCATTTGCAACAGTTTCAAGATCATTTTTGCCGTCAAGGTTATTCTCAATATAATCTATAACCATTTCAATATTTATTACTTGATGTTCCATTTATACATTCCTCCTTTCTCAACAAATAGGATACCATAAAATCACAACGGAGTTTTAATAATTCTTGCTGTTATCTTTCCGCATTTTCAGCCGTGTTAGGGTGATGAAGCCGTAATCGTTTTCCTTTGCCTACTGCACCGCAATTTTTGAGGACTGACGATTGTTTTCGTCAGCCCTCTGCGTTATCTTTTCTTATAGACGACAAGCTCGGGATTTTCGCCGTTTTCCTCGTAGGTATAAACGAGGATAAAATCCATATTGGCGACTACGCCGAAGCAACGGTCACCGCCAAATTCACATTCTAACTGATTTCCCAGATAGGTGGCGTTATCGTCAAGGAATTTGACGGTCTTGCCGTTTGGGAGGCGGTATTCAAGATTGACGTAACCGCCCACAAGCGCGTTGAGCTTTTCGACCTTCGGCATACCTTCCACACCAAGGGCGTTAATCTCTTCGATCAGTTTACGCTTAAATTCTTCAAACTTTCCGCCATCATCAAGGTTTTTATATTTCTTCCAATAGTCGAGCTTGGGGAGCATTTCTTTCAGATAGGCGCGAGCCTGCTCCGAGGGGAAGGCTTCGCTTGCCATATTCGCTACACAGACCTCGATCAGATCGTCCATATCGTGATACATATACTCGCCGTCGGCATAGCACCACTTGCAGTATTCCTCGTTAAAAAATCCGTCCTTCTCTCTGCTGATGTTCGTGTCCTCCAACGGCATACCGCAGCATTGACATATCAGATTTCTGGGAGAACCGAGGAGCGTATTTATCGAAACGCCAAACAGCCTGGAGAGAAGTTTCAGCGTTTCAGTGTTCGGGGTGGTTTCGCCGTTCTCCCAACGGCTGACCGCCTGTCGGGTTACGAACACCTTTTCGGCAAGCTCTTCCTGAGAAAAATTTGCTTTCGTTCTGAGTTCACGAATAATATCCTTGGTTGTCATAAATAATACCGCCTTTGTTTTCTGTGATTTTAATATAGCAAAATCCAACACGAATTACAAGCAACGCGCTGTTGCTTTTCTTTGTCTGCTACGGGGCAATCATTGACATTGGCACGGATATCGGTTCCTATGGAAATGATCGGCTTTGCAGCAAAAATCGGAACAAGCATCAAAGACCTTGACAAATTCCCGATTCAGAGTTAACATACAGACAGCGAAGCTCCCCCGAAATGAAATTCATCGTTTTGGGGGAGCATTTTTTGTCGGCCACAGCAAATCAGCCATTATTTTGCAACACAAAGTCGATTCAAATAAGGAGCATTCCAGCAGGCGATATCCGAAAAAAAATATCACATTTAAAGATTCAGAATGATATTATCCGAGTTTTTTATCAACAGCATAAATTGTATTGTTTTTGTATGATCATTTTGTTAATATCTGTTCATTGTTAATTGTTTACAATTTTATAATATTTTAGTGGCTTTTTTAACTATATTTGCGTAGTATTATATAGGTGAAATATGTGCTGACATAAAAAAAGGAGATATTTGTATGAAAAGATTTATTTCACTGTTACTTGTTTTTGTACTTACATTAGGCATCACAACACCTGCCGCTTTTGCCGCGGAAGAAGAAAGACTTCCGATCGTATATATCCGCGGAAACGGCGAGCCGCTTTATGATGCCGACGGCAATGAGCTTACGGCTGATTCCGGAGACGGCTCCGTTGAAATGGAGGAAATTGTTGAATCGGTCGTAAACATTCTTAAACCCTTCGTCACAGAAGGCATGCTTTTTGACAAGTGGGATAATTACGGCAAGGCTGTTTATGAAGAAATTGCACCTCTTTTTGCAGATACGGGACTTGACGAAAACGGCAATGCAAAGAACGGCACCGGTGTTTCTCCCGAACAGCTCGCAAAATCCGAGATGGATGCACAGGGTTCATGGCATTATGATATGCATATTGAATATGAATTCTGTTTTGACTGGCGTCTTTCACCCTACGATCATGTTGACAGACTGCATCAATATGTCCTGGATGTTATGAAGGCAACGGGAAAAACGCAGGTCAGCATGTACGGCAGATGCCTGGGCGGCGGCCTGCTGATGGCATATCTTGAAAAATACGGACATCTCGGCCATATCAAAAATGTTTTGTTTGTAGATGTGCTTTCAAACGGATCCGACATTATTTCCAAAACATTCAGCGGAAAGCTTGAATTTGACGCAGATTATCTTGAAAATTATGTCGGTCAGCTTGATTATTGCGAAAAGACAAACAAGGGCATCGGCTTTGCATTTCCTGAGCTTCTGAATGAAATTGTTTTTCAGACAATGGATTATTTCAATCAGATAAATGCTGTTGATGCACTGCTGTGCGGTCTGGAAAGGCTTTATTCAAGACTTTATAAGGCGCTCATCCCTGCGCTGCTTCATGCAATGGGGTATGCTACACAGGTCAACTACTGGACTTGTGTTTATGAAGAGGATATGGATGAAGCACTGGATCTTATTTTCGGAACGGAAGGCACGGAAACCCGTACCAAATACAAGGGGCTTATTGATAAAATTCTTTATTACAGAGAAAGAGTTTCTTCCGATCTGCCGGGCTTTTATGATCAGCTTACAGAGAACGGAATATGGTTCGGCTTTACGGCAAAGTACGGCTATCTTGCGATGCTTCCCATCGTTAAAAATGAAAGAACACCCGGCGATTCCCTTGTAAATATAGAAAGCGCTGCCTTCGGTGCCACTGCCGCCGATATGGGAACACAGCTTTCCGAGGAATATATAAATGCCCGCATCGCAGAAGGAAACGGTAAATATATTTCTCCCGATAAAATGGTGGATCTGTCAACTTCCTATTGTCCTGACAGAACATGGGTGCTGAAAAATGCACATCATGATGAATTCCAGCCTGTTTTCCCCATTATTTATGAATTTCTTGACGGCACCCGTGAAACGGTTGATACGGTATCTGCCGGCACACAGTTCATGATTTTCAATCCTGAAACAAGAGAAGTTGCCGAAATGACCGAAAGCAATTGCGCAGACCTTGCATTTATGTCAACCGCTGAAAAAAATCCCACATTTGTTACAATGATCAAGTCATACTTTTCTTTGTGCATAATGTTCTTCAGATTTCTTGTCAAGCTGATTACGGGTGAAGTGGATTTCGGTAGTCTTTTCGGTTAACAAATGCTTCATTAAAGTGCTTTCTGTATCAAAAAAAGAAGTCCGATGACCTTCGCCGACGGGTGGGCTTCTTTCTTTTCCGATACGAGGGACTCGAAGCGGCGCGGGAGTGAATGACAGTCCGGTGGAAGACTCTCCCACAGTGTGGGAGAGATGTCACGAATTGACAGAGAGGGACGGGGCCGTCAGCCTGAAGAGCCGCGCAGAGACCTAAGCACCGCAGTGCGAGAGTCGAGTCCCTCCACTCCGACCATCTCCCTATGGAATCATGGATACATGATTCCATAGGGATTTTTGTTTTTCGGATAGCATTCCATATGCGTCTGTGTTATAATCCTGTTAGACAAACTTGAATTTGTAGGTGAGTATATGAACGGCGTGAATAAAACACTATATATCCCCTTGTACGGGAAGTCTTATGTGAGTAAGAAGGGGATAATTCTTGCTGATAAAAAAGCGGAGCAAATCTGGGAAACAGAAGGATTTCCACTCAAAGGAAAATCCAAATCAAAATGGCTTGCCTATTATATGGGCACTCGGTCTGCCGTGTTTGATGAATGGTTAAGACAACAAATGGTCAATGCACCGAATGCCGTGGTCATTCATATCGGTTGCGGAATGGATAGCCGCTGCATAAGAGTAGGAAATGAAAATCATAAGTGGTATGACGTAGATTTTTCCGAGGTTATTGAAGAAAGAAAACGATACTATACCGAGACAAATAACTACAAAATGATTGCGGGTGACGCAAGAGATTGCGATTGGCTGACAGCTATCAAGGAAAAGAAAACCGCCATTGTTGTTATGGAAGGCGTGAGTATGTATTTGACTGTCGGTGAAATGCGAAAGTTGACAAATAGTCTGTGCAATCACTTTGAGAACCTGATGCTTTTGGTGGATGCTTATACTTCTTTTGCTGCTAAAATGTCAAAACGAAGAAATCCTATAAATGATGTGGGTGTAACCGAGGTTTATGGTATAGACAACCCACAATCTTATCAATGTGAGGAGCTGGCGTTTGCAAAAGAGCATACAATGATACCCCCCAAATACATAAACGAATTAAGGGGATTTGAAAGATTGCTTTTTGCAAAACTTTATGCAGGTAATTTCTCAAAAAAGCTGTATCGCTTATATGAATATCAAAAGAAGTAACTGTTAAATTCCAATTTGACGGAGAGTTGCATATATCTTTGCAATTTCAACAATGCAACCTGAAGTTTACATTTAGAAACGGCGAATTGGTGGTATGTTTCTGCTCGGTGTTCTATAATTTAAGCAACGCAGCGTTAGAAAACATAAGGAGAAATAATTATGACACTTGGCGAAAAAATAGCAAAACAGAGA
>JAFQHQ010000217.1 GCA_017397885.1 Clostridia bacterium
AAGGCTCCCCTGCCTAAGGGGAGCTGGCAGTGAGCGTAGCGAAACTGACTGAGGGGTATTGCTGAAAGCGTTGATACTTCTGCGTTTCGTACCCCTCCGTCTTTGCCTAACGGCAAATCCACCTCCCCTTAGGCAGGGGCGACTTTCGCTTCAGCCTCGTTTGCGAACCCCCCGACAAACTCCAATTTAACCAAAATATCTAAAGCAGGTGAAACAACCATGAACAAAATAAAAATAACCAAACCGCTCTATCCTCACATTTTCGGTGGAGCCGGATTTCACAACAACGATGCAACAATGTATCACATAATAGACGAAGAACATTTTAATCAGTATATATGCAAATGCTACCGTGAAATTTCACCGGGGTTTATGCGTACCTTTGCAGGCTTTGACGACTGGACAAAGGAAGCTATGGACGAGTTTGCCGATTATTACGAAAAAATGCAAAAATGGACCGACACACCCATGTATCTTACTCCGGGAGCCGGCAAAAAGCACTTTTCCGATGAGGAAATCGCCAAATACTGTGAAAATGTGGCTGAAAGACTTGCTTATCTTTATTATGAAAAAGATGTGAAGCACATTCGCTACTATTGCTTTTCCAATGAAATGTCATGCTCTATGTGGGGCGTGCTTTTAAAAGACCTTCCGCTTTTTAAAAAGTATCACGAAAACTTATATGCGGCGTTTCAAAAATACAATCTCCCCATAGGACTTCTTGCCACCGATGCGTCGGGTTATGAGGCATGGAAAACCGTTGACTGGGCAATTGAAAACATGGCGGATGTATCAGAGGATTTTTGTGTACACATCTATGAGAGAGATTATGACATATATAACCTTGATTTTTATAACTTTTTCTATGGCAAATGCAGTGAGTATGTGGAAAAATCAATCAGAGCCTTTGGTAAAAGGCTGATTCTCGGTGAAATAGGGATTCAAAAAACCCAGAATCAACTTTCCTTCAACAAAAATGTTGTTCTCGATATGAACCGCTATTTTGATGACAAATCCGAAGAAGCCTATTGTGCTCTCATGCTTGCTGAAATGGCTTTTGCCGCAATAAATGCCGGAGTTTTTGCTCTTGTATGGTGGACTTTTGTTGACCATCCGTCACCATATAGCTGTGCCTATTCTTCGGGCGATGATGAATATGCAAAAAAATGGGGTGAGGCAGAACGGTTTTTCAGCACCACTGCCGATACAAAATATAATAAATGGGGAGTATTAAAGTGGGATGATGATAACGCAGACTACACTCCAAGATCTCACTATTGGGCACTTTCGCTTCTGGCAAAGTTTTTCAGGAAAAATTCGCAGGTTCTTAAAATTGAAAATGATGACAAAAATCTTCGTATTTGTGCCGTGAGAAACAGAGATAAATCCGTCACTGTGGGCATTGTAAACCGAAATAAAAACGACACAAAAATCACTCTTTGCTCCGACCTTTTTGAAAAAGAGGTGAGAGTGTATGAATATGATCCCAAAAATGTGCCATACAATAAATTTGGTGATATTCAGGATTTTGAAACTACTGTTCCTGCCGACAAACCATCATACAGCCTTAAGGGCGAGAGCATAACATATTTTACAACCGATTACATAACAAAAGAAAAGACTGTTGAGGCACAGATTACAGAATTTGAAGACGGTGTAATTTCATGGGACGGAGTTGACGATAAAAACCATTGCTATTACAGAGTTTTCACATCTGATGAAAAGGATTTTGAACCGAAGAAAGAAAATCAGATTGCATCCACCGTTGCAACGAGCCTTAAATGTGAGAATTTGAAAAAATACTGCCGTGTTCTGTCGGTTGATAAAAGCGGTAATATGTGAGGTGAACTTTGATGAAGATTTTACTTTTGGGCGATTCAATTAGAATGTTTTATGAAAAGGAAGTCAGGACACTTCTTGGCAGTGAATATGAGGTGTTTTCTCCTTCCGAAAACTGCCGTTTTTCAGCCTATGTGCTAAACAGTCTGCGTTTTTGGTTAAATGATTTTCCGAATCCCGACATAATCCATTTTAATGCAGGACTGTGGGATACTGCCATTTTGTATTCCGAAGATGGTTGCTTTGCCGGTATTGATGAATATGTCCGTAATATGAAAAAAGTTTTAAGAGAGCTTAAAAAGACGGGGGCAAAAATTATTTTTGCCACTTCAACACCTGTCAGTGACAAAAAAGAAAAACTTCCGGGTCCCATGCCTCCGGCACATAAAAATACGGACATACAAAGTTATAACAAGGCAGTGCTTGAAGCTTTTAAAGATGAGGATATTCTCATAAATGATCTGTTTTCGGTGATGTATGAGAAAAAAGAAGAATACCTTTGTGATGACATGATTCACCCTAATGACTATGGCGTAAAACTTTTGGGAAAAGCAGTGGCGGATATGATAAAATCTGTTGGTGAATTTGAAAACAGAGTTGCAGATTCCAAGGTTGAAGCCGTGAGCAAGGAAGAATGTTTGTTGCAGTGATGATTTCAAATTGGAGTTTGTCGGTGAGTTTGAAGATAAAATAAACACTAGAGCGTTGCCTCCTTTGTGTAAAGGGAGGGGGACCGCGTAAGCGGTGGAGGGATTGTAACAAACTGCCTCAATTGCAGTATTTGTGCTTGTTTGAGAGTTTATTAT
>JAFQHQ010000218.1 GCA_017397885.1 Clostridia bacterium
ATTCTCCATAAGATATTTTACACCGATATAGTCAAGTTCTCCCGTAACGTCAAATGCTGTCTGCATTGCTGTTACATCATCAACATTACCTTTAATGCTGACTTGTATTTTAGCGTCGCCCGTTTTGGTTGAAGCATTACTGTTTGTTACATCTGTCAGAATTACCTCAATGTTGTCTGCCGCCGAAGCAGGCAACGGAGCAAGCATACTTGTCACCATAGCCATAGCGGCAAAGAGCGCCCCCGCTTTCTTTTTCAAATTAAAAGTCATATAACATTCCTCCTGTCAATTGGCTGTTGTTTGTTTTGTGCACTCGGCCTTCATCATTTTGTACAGAGAATCAAGTTGCATTTTGGATGTGGGCAAATCTTCCCACATGACATAATCGACCAAAAGAGCCATAATCATGTAAACCACCGATGTCATAAACTTGGTATCGCATCCGAGCATTTCGGATAACATGCTTATGTATTTTTCGTACATGAACTTAAACTCTTCAGCCTTATTTCTCATCCGTTCGCCGTATACCGGACTGGACGTAACTTGAAAAACCAGACGGAATTCCTTTTTATATTTGTCTACTTCATCAAGAAATGTATCAAAAAAATATTCAAGGTTTCCCATTCTTTCAAAAGCTATGGTAAACAGTTCATTTACAATTTTGCTCAAACCATATTTTACTGCGCTGATATAAACGTCATCTTTGCTTACAAACCAATAATAAACACTTCCCGACGAAACACCCATTGCTTTGCAAAGATCACGTATCGAAGTGTTTTCAAGTCCGTTTTCAACCAGATACTCAAATGACGGTTCAAGGAATGTTTTTTCAACATCCTTTCCTCTTTTGTTTTTCAAAACAGATCATCTCCTTTGTTGTATGGCATAATTTGAACACCTGTTATAATTTTCCGAAAAATAAACGGCAACTCCCTTTCGACAGTTTGCTGTAAATCAAAATGAAAGCAAGGTATTGCCACTCCGGAACAAATTTATATTTTTTCAGAAAACCACCACAACGTTTAGAACGGTTGTTATAATTTTCTCATAAAAAAATATGCCTTTAACATAATCGAAATTATGTTGAAAGACATAACTAAATTGACATCAAAAGGAACAAAAGTACAACATGACACACACTACTCTTCTAAAAATAAACATAATTTTTAGACCGGTCATTGTTAGTTTTGTAAAACCGGTCTGTTTCGTGATGTCATTTTTATGCATATTGATGATTTTATTATAAAGCAACTGTAAATCATTGACAAACACTCCTGAGCATGCTATAATATGTACGCAGTTTAAGTCGATTACGGCTATAATTTACCACATAATTTCGATTATGTGGTATTTTTATTTATAGGCGTAAAAGTCCTAATTTTTGAATTTGTCTGCGGTGTATTTCGCCAGTTTCCATTGTGTATATACGTGTGGTGTTTACGCTTGAATGTCCAAGAATGTCTGCAAGTCTTACAATGTCTTTTTGAAGCGAGTAAAAGGTGCGAGCGAAAAGATGCCTTAAATTGTGAGGAAACACTTTATATTCAGATACTTTTGCACTTTTGCAAAGTGCTTTCATCATTTTCCATATTGTACTCCTGTCAAGCGGCTTTCCGGTTTTTGTAACAAACACGGAGCCGTTTGTTATATTTTGGATTTTCGCATATCTTGTGAGCATTCTGCATAGCTCTCCGGGCAAAATCACAATCCTCATTTTACCCTTACAGTTAATCGTTGCCTTTCCGATTTTTATTGCTTCAACGGTTATAAACTGTAATTCCGATACTCTTATTCCGCTTGAACATATGGTTTGCATCAACAGATACAATCTTTCGTTGCTCTTTGCCTTTGCGGCATCAAGCAATCTTTCATATTCTGCTTTGGAAAGTTCCTTATCCTTTTGCGCAAAAATCTGTTTTTGAATTTTTAATGTTCTTACCTTCATTTCATACCAATTATTAAACTCAAAAAAACTGTTAAGCGAAGATAAGACAGAATTAACCGACGCAGGAGCAAATTTGTTTATCAGATATTCTTTGTATCTGAGAACTTGCTTTTTGTCAATCGGCAAACCGGATGTCCAACAAAAAAAAGCCTTGATATCACGCATATATTTTTCCAGCGTAGCAGAAGCCTTTTCTTCATTAATTAAAAAATCTTTGAATTTTTCGATTAAATCATCTGTTATCATTTTAGTCATTGCACAACTCCCTTTCTGTACTAACGATAGTATTATTCTACCACAAACATAACATTATTACATGGAGGTTGTCAACAATTTACTGTTTTTTAAGCACAAAAACAAACTTTGAATAATATATTATATATTTTCTTGTATTTGTATATTATATCGTCCATAAATTATATCACGAAACATTATAATGTCAATTGTTTTTCTTAATATTATTGACGAATTAGACAATATGTTGTACAATATAAAAGAAGGAAGTGGTTTTTTTGGATTTATATAAAGACCTGATTCGTAAAAGAATAAAAGAAAAATTTAAAACCATAGAGAATTTTTCGAAACATACAAATATACCGCGTACAACGATTAACTTCATATTAAAAAACGGCGTGTCTGTGTCTAATTACGGCATGGTAAAAAAGATTTTAAAAGAACTTGACATTCACGCTTTTAATGAACATCCTATCGTCATGGATGACGAGCTTTTGGATTTTATAAAAATATATAATTCGCTCGACAATCTTGGGAAGCACGCTGTGATGTCGGTTGCTCAAACCGAATACCGAAGGCTTCATCCCGATTTTTTGGAAGAAGCAATTATTGCGGCATACGGAGGCATGACTTCCGCCGCCCCACTGACAGATGAAGAAAAAACAATTATGGACCTGATAGACAGAATTAAAAAGGATGACAATGACAAATAAACGAGCCAAGAAAAGTGCATTAAACACATTATTTCAAAACAAACTTTATTCATTGGATGATTACAGTGATTTACAACGTATTATCGAATCCAATAAATTTGTGATTATTGAGTATAAAAAACATTCCAATTCAAAACATGTTGCTGAACTTATAAAAAGATTAAAAATCGAAAATGAAATTGAACTCAGCGACTCTTTTATTTATATAAAGAGCAACCTGAGGTTTGTTTTTATTCATGCAGGCGTTTCTGATGAAGACAAATATGCTCTTTTGCGACATGAGCTTGGTCACATTGTTGACCCTGATTTTAAAAACAGCGAAGAGACTTATTCTAAAATAAAAAAAGAAGAATTTGCAAATGAATTTTCTTTTTACGTTAAAAATCCCGGATTTGAATATAAACTCAAACTTCTTATTGCGAAAAACATAAAAAGGCTGATTGGTGCGGCGGCATTGACGGCTTGTATCACGGGATTAATTATTTTTAATCATTCAACAGATACAAAACCCGAAAATACCGCAGCTAATACCATGCCTGCATATGCCGAGTCCGACAGTGAATATTATGTGACAAAATCCGGTGAAAAATATCACAGAAAACATTGTACAATTGTTAAATATAAAAATAATCTTACAAAAATGACCTTAAATCAAGCTACACAAGCAGGGTATGAGCCTTGTATGATGTGTATACCGCAAGAGTAGCCGCCACCGCTTCGGATATAAAGTGGTTGCCAAAAATTCGTATGAGTTTTTGGCAGCCACTTTTTAATATATTCTTCTTGCTAAAATACAATTACTATAAGCTATGTTAAAACTTACATGGGAAGTCCGTTTTTAAGTTTGATGCTTTGTGCATCGAGTTCATCAACAATTACGTTTACAACTTCGAGAACTTCTTCTTTGGTGAGAGTACGTTCGGGATGTGCAAACACAATACGGACTGTAATTGATTTTCCTGTTTCATCGGTATATATGTCGGCTACGCTGACATTTCTGATGAGTGAACATTTTGCATTTTCAATTGCTTTTGCAATGGGTGCATATGAAGCGGACACAAACGAAAGGTCAATTTCAATTTCGGGGAATTTGGAAGGTTCCACATATGAAATGCTTGCATTTTTGATTGTGGCAAATGCTTCAACATCAATTTCAGCATAAACAACGTTCGCTTTTTTGTCAATCTTTTTGGCAACAGAAGAATTAACAATACCTATTTCGCCAAGCTTAACTCCTGCACAGGAAATTTCATTGAGGTTCTTGGGATGCTGATATGAATGTGTCGCTTCCATCTTTTCGAAACTGAGAGCTTCGTGTTTGATGTCATCGGCAATAACAGAGAGAATGTCGATGAGTTCAAAATAGATGTCCTGAGTATCTTTTGTTTTTGAATAGAGAGTGATGCAAAGCTTTTTGTGTTCATCGCAAAGACCGTCTGCACCAATACCTTCTACCACTCTGCCAACTTCAAAAAGTGCAAAATCGGTGTCATAGCCCACATTGTATTTAACTTGACAAAGCTGTGTGGGAACAATTGATTTTCTGATGGTTTTTATGTTGGGGTTTGTTGCATTGATGAGCTCTACATTGTTTTCAATTTCAATGCCGAGAGCTTTGTACTCATCATAATATGCCCATACATAGGAATGCAGTTCGTGCATTGAATAGCGTTTAACAAGGATATCTTTTATTCTGTCTTCGTCGCTCTTTTCCTGCGCCGCTCTTACGGGATAGAGAGGAACAGAGGCGGTGTGAATGTCAAAGTTGTCATAGCCGTAAATTCTGGTTATTTCCTCAATGATGTCTGCCTTTATGGTAACATCCTTTGTTGCTCTCCACGAGGGAACCTCAACATTGAATTTGTCGCCGTCAAGCTCAACATCAAAGCCAAGGGACAAAAGAGTTTTTACAATTGTGTCATTGTCAATTTCAATGCCGGTGTATTTATCAACAAATGCTTTGTCAAAGCTGAGTTTAACATCATCATATTTGAAAGCATATTCATCGGTAAGAGCAGAAATTACTTCTGCATTTGAGTCAATTTCCTGAAGTAATCTTACAAAACGGGCAACTGCGATGGGGGTAAGCTCAGGATCAAGACTCTTTTCATAACGCATTGAAGCATCGGTACGGTGAGACAGACGAACCGTGGACTTTCTGATTGATGCCGCATCAAATGTTGCAGATTCCAAAGTGAGAGTGTCGGTGTCGTCAACAATTTCAGAATCAAGACCACCCATGATACCTGCAATGGCAACAGGTGTGTCACCGTTACAAATCATGAGAGTGTTTTCGTCTATTTTGCGGTCAACACCGTCAAGTGTTTTAAATGTGAAAGGCTTGTCAAAGCGTTTGATTCTGATTTTTTCTACTTTTCTTGAGTCAAAAGCATGCATAGGCTGACCAAGCTCAAGCATGAGATAGTTTGTGAGATCGGCAAGGAAGTTGAGAGCTCTCATTCCGCAATAGAACAAACGAATTCTCATGTTAACGGGACTTTTGTGAACAGAGATGTTGCCAAATTTAAGACATGAATATCTCTGACAAAGAGGATCTTCAATTTTGAGATCAATCTTTTCGAGAGAATCATACATTGAAAGGTCGGTAACGGGAATAGGCTTTAATTCCCTGCCGGAAATTGCCGCAAATTCACGGGCAATGCCGTAGTGTCCCCAAAGGTCGGGACGGTTTGTGAGAGATTTGTTGTCAACTTCAAAGATAATATCATCAATTTCATAAATTGACTTAAGGTCTGTGCCGAGAGCAACATCATCGGTAATATCCATAATACCTTCGTGACTGTCGCTGATGCCAAGCTCCTGTTCGGAACAGCACATACCGTTGGAGGTGTAGCCTGCAAGTTTGCGGGGAGCGATGGTTATTTCGCCAATCTGCGCACCAAGCTTTGCAAAAGCGGTTTTCATGCCCACTCTTACATTTGGTGCACCGCAAACAACATCAACAAGCTCATCCTCACCAATGTCCACCTTCAAAAGATGAAGCTTTTTAGACTCGGGATGATTTTCAACAGATTTGATTTCGGCAACAACAACGCCGGAGATGTCTGATCCTTTGAAGAATATGTCATTTTCAACTTCTGCAGTTGAAAGAGAAAATTTGCTGATAAGCTCCATTTTGTCAAGACCGGAGAGGTCAACAAAATCGGAAATCCAATTCATTGATAAAAACATTTATTTTACGCTCCTTTCCTATTATTTGTCATCCGTAAACTGTGACAGAGTTTTAAGGCTTCCGCTGTTGAGGTCACGGATGTCCTTTACGCCATATTTCATCATTGCAAGACGTGTGAGACCGAGACCAAAGGCAAAGCCTGTGTATTCGTCGGGATCAATTCCACCGGCTTTAAGAACCTCCGGATGAATCATACCGCAAGGACAAAGCTCAAGCCAGCCGCTGTGTTTACATGAAGGACAACCGTCACCGCCACAAATGAGACAGCTTATGTCGAGCTCGAAACCGGGTTCCACAAATGGGAAAAATCCGGGACGAAGACGAACTTTAATATCCTTTTGGAAAACTTCGGAAAGCATGGTTTTCATAAAGAAAATGAGATTTGAAATTGAAATGTTTTTGTCTACCATAACACCTTCCATCTGGAAGAATGTATTTTCGTGACAAGCATCGGTAGCTTCGTTTCGGAAGCATCTGCCCGGAAAGATTGCTTTTATTGCCTTACCTTCATTATAAAGAGCATCTTTGTATTTTTTGTAAATAGCGTTTTGAGCTGCCGATGTCTGAGATTTCAAAAGCTGACCGTTTTCGAGATAATATGTATCCTGCATATCTCTTGCGGGATGGTTTTTGGGAATGTTGAGAGATTCGAAACATTCATAGTCGGTAACGATTTCGCTGTAGTCTTCAACGGTGAATCCCATGGATTTGAAGATTTCTTCACACTGACGCTGTACAAGTGTGAT
Organism: Clostridia bacterium; assembly: GCA_017397885.1. Lineage (GTDB taxonomy): Bacteria > Bacillota > Clostridia > UMGS1810 > UMGS1810 > RGIG1828. The sequence continues at coordinate 6,832 of JAFQHQ010000218.1, forward strand.
GGGATGATAGGAGCCACGTTTGAGATTTGCGGGAATGGAAACATCAAACTCCGGCATACGGCTGTTTTCAAGTTCGATTTCCTTTTGTTTGAGTTCTTCCCTTTTGGCGTTAATCATGTCGTTAACTTCGTTCTTGAGCACATTAACTGCCTGACCAAAAGTCTTTTTTTCTTCATTGGAAAGATCTTTCATTTCTTTGAGAAGCTCGGTAACAAACCCTTTTTTACCAATGTATTCAACTCTGATTTTTTCAAGTTCTTCAATTGAATTAACTTCGGCAAGAGCATTAAGGAAGGCTTCTCTTACTTTTGTTGTCTTGTCTGACATAACAATGTTCCTTTCTATATTAATATATTATTTATACAAACCGGATTGGGTACAAAAAAACAGCCCCATCCCCAAGGGACGAGCTGCAACCCGCGGTACCACCCTGATTCAGAATAATCTGCACTCTTTGGTCTTTTGGCGTGAGACCTACACCCTGCTTATATCTGCCGACTTTCGCAAGGTACTCCAATGCTGAAATTCACAAATGCACTATCCAAGGTACTCCCAGCCAATGATACCTACTCTCTCGGGAACTCATGCACATGCTACTTACACATTTTCTCCGTACTTTAACAGTATAACATTCCAAGTGTAATTTGTCAAGAAAAACAGTTTAAATTAGCATAATTCAATTGACAGAAAAAAGTATTGCTGATATAATTAAGCAAAATATACAAATCGGAGCAAATAATATGAAAAGAAAATGCATTCACTGTAATAGGATTGTTATTTCAAATAACAATCAGCAAAATTTGGTTTGTCCAAATTGCGGAAAAAGCAACTTTAAAAACGTTTCAAATAATAAAGATCTTAAAATCGCAATTGTTGTCACATCAATAATTCTTGCATGCACTGTTTTCATTATAGTGCTAAGGCTACTCGGAATAATCCCATTTAATCAAAAAGATGGTGATTTGTCTACCAACGTAACGGATGATACTCCATCCTCATCAATTTTGCCTATCAGCGAAGATGATGTTTTGTCAGATGCGGAATTTACCGATTCATCCGCCATACACGGAGAATCAGGCGAACCACTTCCGGATGTCAAACATGAAACTCCTCAAACGGAACCTGTCGAATATAACAATTCTATATCCGATGTGGAAGGCATGATTGCAATAATAAAAGATAAATATTATGCCGTGCAGGACATATTTGATTCGCTCACACTCTATACAAACGGTAAAAATGACATCTACACCAACGCTGACGGTGAAACTGTTGTAATTGGAAAACCCATTGACAATACCTCATATTACGGAATGTTCTATTATGATGACGGTGAGCTTTATTTTGTGTTCATCTTTGACGGTACTTTGGAAAACAGGTTTTATATTTATGATAACACCATAATACGCTGGATTGATGAAGAAGGTACAATCCATGACAACGCCTATGACAACGAAGCTCTTGTATCATGGCACAGGATTATATTTGAATAAACCACTAAATGAAGTTGGATTGTTATACACAACCTAAAAACGTCTTTTAGCCTTAATTAAAAAGGTTAAAAGACGTTTTCTGTTCCTTTAGAAATTTGCTCCGTTCCAGCCCCAGTCGGTTACCGGATGATATTTAACGTAAACACCCTCGCCCGGGATGCCGAGAATTTCGGCGAACATATCGCAAATTGCTTTTGTCATGTTTTCATAGGCAGCTCTGCCTGCATCACCGAGAAGACTAACCTCAACATATGCTCCCTTTTCAAGCTTTTTGCCTGCCATCCAAAGGTCATAATTGTCGTCTATGCCAACCATGAGATGTGCCTCACTCTTGCCTATGGATGCCATGAGAGCTCCGAGACGGCATTTGATTTCCTCTTTTTTTGCATCGTCAACCGATACTGTAATTTTTGAATCGATAAAAGGCATTGTTTTTTCCTCCTTAAAATTATAAATCTATCAAAAGTTCAACGGGACAATGGTCAGAGCCAAGAATACCCGTGTGAATTTTGGCATCAATAAGTTTATCGTTTAAATCTTCGGATGTCAGAAAATAGTCAATTCTCCATCCGGCATTTCTGCTTCTTGCACTGAAACGATAGGACCACCAGGAATAGATATCGGTCATGTCGGGATAGAAATGACGAAAGGTATCGGTAAATCCGGCATTTTTAAGAGCTCTGAATTTTTCTCTTTCTTCATTGGTGAACCCTGCATTTTTGGTGTTTGCCTTGGGGTTTTTCAGGTCAATTTCTTCGGCGGCAACATTGAGGTCACCGCAAATAATGACCGATTTTTTTGTCTTTAGACTGCAAAGGTAGTCTTTGAAATCATCTTCCCATTTCATGCGATAATCAAGACGTTTGAGTCCGTCCTGAGAATTTGGAACATAAACACAAACAAAATAGAAATTTTCATATTCAAGTGTTATTACTCTACCCTCATGATCATGCTCATCTATGCCAATGCCGTATGTCACGCAAAGCGGTTCTTTTTTAGCAAAAACCGCTGTTCCCGAATAGCCTTTTTTGTCGGCATAGTTCCAATACTGAAAAAAACCCGGCATATCCAGTTCAATCTGCCCCTCTTGAAGTTTAGTTTCCTGGAGGCAGAAAATGTCTGCATCCAGCGCTTCGAAAGCCTCGTGAAAATTTTTGCCTACAACTGCACGAAGACCGTTTACATTCCAAGATATAAGTTTCATATAGTTATTCTCCTTATTACCATATCAATCTAAATCCGATTCGGAATCATCCTCGGTTTTGTCAGAATCTTCAATTTCCGACCCCGATGACGAATCTGCCGCACTGTCCGACGAAGAATCGACGGCGGAATCTTCGGTCATTTCTACTGTTGGAGCATCCATTGGACCGATAACAGATTCAACATATTGCTTTGAGAAAAGATTTGTGGAAAATATAGCCACCGTGCTTAATACGCAAATTGCTGTCATAATAATAAGAAACAATTTTATGCCATGCCAGTCATAATAATTTGAAACTCCTATGGCAATTACGGGAACAAGAAATACTGCTATAATTGCCAGACCAACAATAATAAATCCGAAAACATCGGAAGCGCCGCTAAAATCGCCCTGTAAAAATGCCGCAATCCATTTGATTATGGAAAATCCGGCGTAGCAATAGTACAAAAGTGCAAAAAACTTTTTAACAATTGAACCGGAGCGAAATCCGGGCATTTCAAACTTGCTGTAACTTTGTTTTGCCTTGGCATTGGTATTTAAAGTTCTTACTTTATTTGAATTATTCATTTGTTTAAATCACCCCGTAGAAAATGTCATTTGAAACAGTATAACATAAAAAGCATAACAATGCAAACATTTTTGTACAAATTAATCCTTAATTTTATAAAAATACTGACCGTCATCAAAAATCCCTATTCCAACCACAATTTGTCTAACGCCTTTGGCATTATCACAGTATTCATTGACACAGTCAAGAGCATTCACCATTGGATTAGGGTCATTTATGTTACAATATATACACACAGCATAGAAACCATCAGATGCCGATTTTCCAAAATACCATTTTCCGGACTTTACAAATGCACGGACAAAAAATTCATTAAACACTATATGTTCAAGAATCGAAAGTTCAAAAGTATTTCTTATGTCGTTGATTTCAATCCAGCTAAAGTCTTTTATTTCGGGAAACTCAACCGTAAACGAATTATCAAAAAGCGAATTTATTCTTTTGCGGGTAATTTTGGCTTCCTCATGCCAATAGCTTTCTCCGGGTAAAGAATTCAAAATATTTTTAGCTCTTTCGAGAGCCTCATCCGCTGTGTTATTACCGGAGTTAATCGAATCCAAATCTTCACCGACCCGCTCTTTTTCGTTTCGAATATCAACATCAGAAACGTAAAAATGAGATATATCATCAATAAAAATGTCGTTTGCCTCAAAATATGAAACCGGATAAGATTTACCAAGATGCATTTCTCCGTTGTGCTTGCCGAAACTGCCAAGGCACAGTCTTTTGCCGGTTTGAGTGCAAACATTGAGTCTTGGCAAACCATCTTTCGGCAAATCGGCTATCTTGCTTTCGATGTGAACAAACTCACCGTCATAAGACAGTTCCACACTTCCGCCATGGGGTAAAGAATAATTTGAATTTTTTTGCATAAAAAAACCCCCTCATGAAATTATATAATGAAGAGGCTATTTTTATTAAATATTTTTCAAAACATATGGTGAACACAAAAAATCTTTGCCGCAAGTGCGCCCGCTTGTGTCATCACAGCAAAGTGACGCAAAATCAGTGGCGGCAACGTCAATTGAAAAAGCTTCGCTGCCACCGCAGTAGTCAGCCGCTTTTGTGACAGGAATAAGAGACGATTTTTCTTTTATTTCACGAATTATGGAAGCACCGACGGAATTGAATGCCAAAACTCGAACATAATCCACCGGAGCAAGATTTTTTTTAATTCCGAGAATTGCGCACATACAAAATCGTTTTATGCGATGCAAAGTGTAGCGTTTTGTGGTGCATAACGAGAAGAATTCTTCAAGAGTGCACGCCCTTTTAGCAGAATTTATCACAAGATTTTCCAATCCGTTTTCATAGCCGACAACCGTTTTAAGACTATCCGTCAAGCAGTTTCTGAAAAATCCGAGAATAAAGGTTTCGGCATTTTTGAGATTATAGGTTCTAAGAGCCGAATAATCCGGAGCAAAAGCCGTGTAATCTTCACCATTTGCAATCATTTTTCGTATTGAAGTGGCACTTTGAAAATCATCATCCGATTTGTCAGAATGATAATCGTTGTTGCGCTTTATGCAAAAAGGTTTAATTTTTGAATTGAGTTTTAACACAGATGATATATATGCAATGGCAAGAGTGGAGTTTGGCGAAAAAACATCTTTGTTCACATCGGGAATCAGCTTTGTCAATGCATATTCGCAAGCACCGGGATAGCCCTCTCCCATTGCAAGCCTTTCACGAATGGCTTCGTTATATTCTTCAGGTGAAGCTGCCGTGATTTTGGCTGCAGCTTCGAGAGATGAAATATCATCTGTCTCTGCGCCAAAACACAAAGCGTCTATAACACCAAGTCTGTCAAGAACAGATACTGCTCCAAAAGCAAAATTGTCGGCAGACTGAAGAGCATAGCACGCAGGAAGCTCAATAACAAGATCTGCACCATTCTCTATGGCAGTCTTTGCCCTTGACCATTTGTCAAAAACGGCAGGTTCTCCACGCTGAACCATGCTTCCGCTCATGATGCATACCACATTTTTGCAACCGCTTATTTTTCGGGCTTCATTTATATGGTACTTATGTCCAAAATGGAAAGGATTATATTCGCAAATTATTCCAATTGTGTTAAATTTCAAAAATTTCACCCACTTTTTTAAAAAACCTATTGACATTTTAACACAAAATGGGTATAATAGTCAATGTTGATTACAAAACAATTGAAAATTTGCACCATTAGCTCAGTTGGTAGAGCACCTGACTCTTAATCAGGGTGTCCACGGTTCGAGCCCGTGATGGTGTATAAAAAAGATACCTTCGGGTATCTTTTTTTGTACCATGGGCGAGAACCGTGAGACGGATAAGGGCGTTAAGAAAAACAGTCCGGGTGACTGTTTTTTAGCCCGAATTGGCGCAGACGGGTACTGTTTGCAAAGCAAACGGTCGTCAAGCCATTCGAATGCGTAGCATTAGAGCCCGTGATGGTGTATAAAAAAGATACCTTCGGGTATCTTTTTTTGTACCATGGGCGAGAACCGTGGACACATTCCCTGATTAAGAGTCAGGTGTTCTCTCCGGCTGAGCTAAGCGATGTTGGTAGTTCTCCACGCCCTCCGCTACCGGTGGCAGATGAAGGAGGGCGTGGAGAATCGCCGCGGTCGAAAGAAAAGCGTGTACCCCTTGCGGGTGCATGCTTTGATTCGGGCACCGCAAGTGTCATTGATGTAATGTTCCGTTTGAAGTTCATTCAGATAGAAACGACCATCCAACACCATTTGACACCCAAAAAAGGTGTCAAAAAGGTGTCAAGACTTTTGGGTGCTGTGCAAAAAAGATATTCTTCCTAATATCAAGAAAAAAATATTGATTTATTTAAGTTTTGTGGTATAATATATATACCACATATTTAACTTTAATAATATATTTTCGGATATTCTTACGGAATGTCTTATTTGTCGTACCAATTTGATGAAATTTCCACATGGATAATGTGTTTTATAAAAAACGCAGGCTGCAATATTTATTCAATCCATGTTGGAAATATTCATTAGAGTTAAATGTGTGGTAACATTAATCTAAGCCGCGTTTTTATGCGTGGTGCAAATTAATGCTGCCACGCATTTTTTAGGCTCTTTGTCAATAGTTGGGGTCAAAATTGAATAATGGAACTTTCGATGGCGGTTGCAGCTTTTATGCAGCCGCCTTTCCAGTATTAGATTTTTTGTAGTTAAACATATGTAATATTCTTTTTCTGAATCTATTGAAAT
>JAFQHQ010000219.1 GCA_017397885.1 Clostridia bacterium
TCAGCGCATCAATATCAAATCGTATCGCAACGGTAGGACCTTCTCCGCATCGCAGGATGCCAATAACACCGGTCAGACCGCCTTTTGTGGCTTCTGCGAATTTTGGATCTGCTCCCTGGGCAATAGCACGCCGGTATTCCTGCTCCAGTGCTTCGTCGGAAGGAACATTCACCCGAGACTCCCCGTTACAGACCTGCTCGCCGATCAACACCTCATAGCCAAGCTCCGTGAGTTTGCCGGCAATGATGGAGGCGGTACGCATTTCTGTCCATCTGGCTTCCGGATACTTATGGAAATCCCGGCGTTGCCGCACCAGTTCAGGGGTTATATCTTCAGTAAGCTGAATGATTTTTTTATACATATTATTCAAACATCCTTTATGTTCAACATATTTTTTCTTATTGTAAGTATACAGTATTTTGCGATAAATTGCAATAGGCACTTCCGAAAAAATAACAGTCTACCGTCCCCAAACTGTTGCCCAAACTGTTGTCCCCAAACTGTTATGTTGCTTGAATAAATTTTAACTGCCCCAATATATACTGTCTGCACAAATTGGGGCAGTTCACTTTCCCAAATTAGTTATTTTATTTCTTTTTTTATGTGTCTTACAAATCTTTCACAAGCCCATGTCGGATGTTGAGTATCATAAACAATACCTATGGTTCTTGTGATTTTTGGATTTAATTTTAAAGCCTTAACTCCAGGGGGGAGTGATTTGATGCTTAATTTTGGCAAAATGGTTATTCCTAAATTTTCCTTAACCATATAAATAATAGAATTGTTTTCAATTGATTTTACTTCAATAACATCTCTGAATTTAGAATAATCAAGATAGTTATTTAGATTAGCTTCATCTGGCTTTATAAAAGTATGAGTGTAAAGTTCTTCTGTTGTAATTTCTTTTTTTGAAAATGCTTCAATTTTAGGCACAACGGCAACATACTCATCGTCCATAAGTGGCTGCCATGCGTCGCTTCCTATAAGTTGGTCAGCGAGGATAACATCGACTTTTCCTTTCTCTATCCAATTTTGCATGTAATCATCCACTGTAATGGTTGTTTTCACTGTGGGATATGACTTTTTAAAACTCTGTAATAAAGAGGGGAGAAAGTGATGCGCAATACTAGAATATGTACCAATACGGAGCGAATAGTCTTTTTGCTTTATTAATGATGATGTTGCATTGAAAAGAGCTTCCTCAGCATTAATTATAGAAAGAAACTTATCATATAGTTTATATCCTTCAGTTGTTAGGTTTATTCCTTTATTGGTCCTATTAAATAGCTTTATTCCTAACTCATCTTCCAAAGAGTCTGCAATGTGAGAAATTGCAGAAGGGGTGTATGAAAACTCTTCTGCAACTTTTGAAAATTTTTTGTATTTTTCAATTAGCAAGAATGTTCTGATTTTAATGGTATCCATACTTCATTCCTCTTTCCATCGTGAAATAATTTCACAATGGCATTATAAACTTTCGTTTTACTTTTGTCAAGACATATGATAATGTTTACTAACAAATTAAAATTTTTATTAGAGGTGTAGTATGATTAAAAACGAGAAAATTAAAACAGAACTAAAAAGTATCTTAATGATGCTTTTTGCAGTAACAATATCTTTTGTTTCTTTATATGTGTTTGTGATTCCATCAAATTTCTCTCCTAGTGGGGTTGATGGTATAAGCACAATTTTATATGAAATAACGGGAATTAATATAGGTTGGTTCAAGTTAGCAATTAACGTACCGCTGATGATTCTTGCTTGGATATACCTGAAAAAAAGATACGTTTTTTATGTAATTGCATTTATTCTTTTTGATTCTTTTGGTGTGATTTTTCTTGAAAAAATTAATTTTTATACATTTATTCCTTCTGGATTAACCGCTGGAGAAGAAATTGGTTATCGTGTCATTGCATCAATATTTTCGGGTGTAGCATTAGGAATCTGCACAGGAATAATGCTTAAATTAGGATGTTCAACAGGCGGAATTGATATTATAGGTTGCTTGGTTAATTTAAAAAAACCTAATTTTAATATAGAAAGAATAATAAGCATTATCTGCTATACCGTAATTTTATGTTCGTATTTTGTTTATTGGGATCTTACGAGTATACTTCTTTCTGTTATTCAGATATTTGTATTTGAATGGACTGCAGCATCTATTCTTAGAAAAGAAAGATATGCTCTTGAAGTTAAAATAATAACAAAAAATCCAGAAGTTATTCGAGATGAAATAATACATAACTACCAACACAGTGCAACAATTCTGAAAGCTCAAGGAATGTATTCCGGTGAAGAGTATTCTATGGTTGTGACAGTTCTGCATAATAAAAATATGAATGAGTTTATGAACTTAATGAAAGCGCATCCTGATACATTTATTTATTTTTCTGATGGTGTTAAGGTGCAGGGAGATTTCCATTTTGGTTGTAATATAGGCGGAAGAATTGATGCGTATTAATATGATTCAATGAAGCAATAGTGTAAAAAATGATTTCAAGATAACCCTTTCGTGCTACTGTCAAACCTACCATTTCAGGTGGGGGTGTATCGGTACAGTTTAGGGACGGGGCAATAATTGTGCAATTTCCTCACCTCAAAATGTAACAAAAACTGCCCCGTCATACCGCAAAGAAACGGCGGCTTATTTTTAACCGCCGTTTACATACATACAAGATCGTCATTAAATGGCGGTTTTGTGTGCTTATAATCATTGAAAACTTTTATCGCTCATCAGTAACGTTTCTCCATTTTCCCGTTTGGTAGAATGTCACTGACAGTATGGTTGCAATTATCCAGCCGATAGGCCACGCAAGCCAAATGCCCGTCGATGCAAACGGTATAGACAAAGCCTTGGCAATAACCACGCGCAGAATAAGATCGGTAAAGGTTGCTATCATAAACTTCTTCATCATACCCGCGCCACGCAGAACTCCGTCCGATACAAGTTTAAGCGATACAACAAAGTAAAACGGAGATAGGATACGCAGAAACATAATTCCCGTTGATAGTGCCGCTTCGCTTGGTGTATCAAGAAAGACATACACAAGATATTTGCCTGCGAACAGATACAGAAGTACAAGCGGAACACAAATGATCCATACTAGTTTTACACCTGCGCGGAAGCCCTCCTTTACGCGTTCCGGTTTCTCGGCTCCAAGGTTTTGGGCAGTGAAATTAGAGATGCCGTTTCCAAGCGTAGTCAGAGATGTAATCACAAGGTTATTCAACTTTACCGAAGCCGCATATCCCGCCATTACGCCCGAACCAAAGCCGTTGATAATTCCTTGTATGATAATATTACCGACCGAAATAAAGCTTTGTTGCAGAATGCTCGGAACGGCGATGACCGATATGTCTTTCAGAAGTAGCCAAGAAAATACGGGGATTTTTCCCTCAGTTTTTATCCCTGCAAAGCGTTTGAACACAAACATCACCGCAAGAATGCAACCGATTCCCTGACAGATAAATGTTGCCCACGCAACTCCCGCAACGCCCATATCAAAGGCGGTCACAAACAGAATATCAATAAAGATATTTGCCGTTGACGAACAAGCAAGGAATATAAAGGGAGTTCTTGAATCACCAAGTGCGGAGAAAATCCCCGTTGCTACGTTATAGAACAAAACAAATGGCAAGCCCCATATATAGATTTTAAGATAGAGCCACGAATCCGCAAATACATTTGCGGGCGTATGGATCAGATGCAAAAGAGGCTTAGCAAGCAAAAGCCCTGCAATCATCAATACGAAGCATAGGGCGCTACTTGCAATCAAAGTTGTATATACTGCCGTCTTTAAGTCTTTGTACTGCTTTGCGCCAAATAATCTTGAAACAATGACTGAGCACCCGATGTTACAACCGAATCCAAAAGCTATGAATATCAGCGTAATCTCATAACTGTTGCCGACAGCGGCAAGTGCATTCTCTCCAACGAACTTTCCCGCAACGAAGCTATCCGCTATATTGTAAAGTTGTTGAAAGATAATGCTGCCAAACAAAGGCAAGCAAAATTTCCATAATACTATTGACGGTTTTCCAATGGTTAAATCTTTATTCATTTTTTACACACGTCCTTGTCCTCGTCTTTGGAAGTCGCAAACAATACAGTAGAATAAGTCAGCATTGCACCAATCCCATAAAAAATGACAATCCACGCAGACGTAGAGAAATCCGTTTTTATTGCCCCGACGATAAAACCGATTCCCATAGTAACCAACATAAAGATTTCTTTTTTACTTGCTTTTGTACCGCTTCGTATATAACGACATAATTGCAATGCTATTGCAATACAAAAAGCGGAAACCATAAGACATTCAAATAGTGTTGACATAGTTTTTCCTCCTAAAATTCATACATTACATCTTGACTTTTAACGTCATATGTATTATAATACTCCCAACGTCATATGTAAAATGTATGTTTTATATCTATAATATGTCAATGTGATATGCAAGGAGAAAATCAATGAACATTAGCTATGACTACTATCGAATTTTTTATTACGTTGCAAAGTATCGTAGCATAACGCAAGCGGCAACGGTCTTGTTAAATAATCAGCCCAATATTACACGAACAATCAAAAATCTTGAAGCTGAGCTTGGTTGTATATTGTTCACTCGTTCACGTCAGGGCGTACAACTAACACCAGAGGGTGAAAAGCTTTTCGAGCATATTCGCATTGCATTTGAACATATTGAAGCGGGCGAGGAAGAATTAGCATTAGATAAAACTTTGCAGAGAGGAACCGTATCTATCGGTGCAAGTGAGGTCGCACTCCATTGTCTGTTGCTCCCCATTCTCAAAGAATATCGTCAACTTTATCCAGGAATACGTATTCGTGTTTCAAACCACTCTACCCCTCAGGCGGTATCTGCGTTGAAAAACGGACTTGTTGATATAGCGGTGGTTACAACACCCGTTGATATACCCGATTCATTGAAATGTACGACCATAAAGAGTTTTAATGAAATCGCAGTATGCGGTTCTGCTTTTTCACACCTTGCAGACAAGGAATTAACGCTATCGGAAATTGCACAAATGCCTTTTATTTGCTTGGGTGAGCAAACAAAAACATATGCCTTTTATTCAGACTTGTTTTTGAAGAACGGGTTACCGTTTTCCCCAAGCGTTGAAGCGGCAACGGCAGATCAAATATTGCCGTTGGTTAGGAATAATTTGGGAATAGGCTTTATTCCAAAAGCGTTTTTAGAAAACATAAAATCAAGTGAAGAAATAACCGTTTTGAAATTAAAAGAGCCGATTTTTCAACGAAGCATATGCTTTATAAAGCGTACAGGCTTTTCATTGAGCATAGCGGCAAGAAAGTTAGAAGAAATGATAAAAGCAAACAAAGTATAAGAGTAAAGGGCTTGCGTTTTCGCAAGCCTTTTACATTTGAATATATGAATTATAATGGCTAACACTATGAATTGAACAGTATAGGGACGGGGCAGTTTTTGTTGCAAAAATATTGATTAATAATTAAACATATGGTACATCTATAGATAAATATCATCTGAATGAGGCAATGCTTTTATTTAAACAATATATGCTTGTTGGCGGAATGCCTAAAAGTATTATTGCCTTTTTAGAAGGTACAAGAGATTTTGATAGTGCCGATAGAGAAAAACGAGATATTTTGAACTTATATCGTGACGATATTTTAAAAATTAATAGTCGTTACCGTTCTAAAGTTCTTTCTATATTTGAATAATTGCCGAGGTTCCTTTCCAAACACGAAAAACGCGTTATTTTGAGTAAAATAGCACAAGGTTCAACAATTGATCAATATACAGATACTTTCTTTTGGCTTGGTAATTCTATGATTTGTAACGAATGTTTTTTAACCGAAGATCCTAATATTGGATTGGCTCTAAATGAAGATAGGAGTTATATTAAATGCTATATGGGAGATACCGGATTGCTTGTCAGTCATACGTTTGATGAAAATGCTCTGGCAGATTCTGAATTGTACAGACAAATTATTAATGATAAATTATCACTGAACGAAGGTATGCTCTATGAAATGCCATTGCTCAAATGTTAGTCAGCAATGGACACAAGTTGTATTTCTATACACATTACAACGAAGAAAAGCGCAGAAATGATATTGAGATAGATTTTATTATTTCTAATAACAATAAATTGAAATATAAGATTTATCCTATTGAAGTAAAATCGACCAAAAAATACTCTATTGCTTCGCTTGAACGATTTAAGAAAAAATACAGTTCCGGAATTGGTGAATGCTATGTTATTCATCCTAAAAATCTAAGTGTTAAAGATGGTATAACTTATTTACCGGCATATATGGCTATGTGCTTATAGTTTGGAATGGTTTTCTGACCACATGTTATCCCACGGTTGGCTTAACAGTTTGTGAACGGTTCAACAGTCTGACGGGGCAATTTTTGTTACAAAACAGCGTATTAAAAACCCCATTAGAATGGGCGCTCGAAATGTTTTTACTATTTCAGCCACCTGTTCCAATGGGGTGATTTTTGTGATACATTCTTTTTTACGATTAAAAATTACAATTCAACTTTCAAAAGCTCAAGCATTTTTCTTGCGGCATCCTGTTGAGCCTTCTTTTTGTTTGAGCCTGTTCCTTCGCATGCTTTTCCGTTTGCAACGGTTACTTTTGATGTAAACACCTTTGCATGGTCGGGTCCCGATTCCCCGGTTAAAATATATTCGGGGACAAAGCCCCTGCTCTGACAGTATTCCTGCAAAACTGATTTGTAATCAGTCTCTCTGCCTCTGTGCTCTGCGGCTTCAATAATGTCATCTTGGAGCCAATCTAAAATCATTTTCTTAACAATTTCAAATCCTCCGTCCAAATATATGGCGGCAATGACCGATTCCATAGCATCGGACGTGAGAGAAGGTTTTAAGTTGCCTCCGCTCATGAGTTCGCCTTTTCCCATATAAAGATAATCACCCAGCTTAAGCTTTGATGCAAGCTTTGCCAGAGATGTTTCACATACAACCGAGGCTCTTATTTTCGAAAGCACGCCCTCGGGGAGAGATTTGTAGTTTTTGTAAAGAAATTCACTCACCGAAAGTCCGAGCACCGAATCACCCAAAAACTCCATTCTCTCGTTTGAACTGCGTACATCCTTGTGTTCGTTCAGATATGAAGTGTGGGTGAGAGCGTTTTTGAGATAGGAAATATTATTAAATTTATATCCGAGATTTTTTTCGATATTGCCAAGATCCGGCATTTAATCACCTGCGTTTCAATGTTTAAGGCTTTGGAAAAACAAACAAAAAGATGCCAAAATTTTATCATTTGAGGCATCTTCAGTGTTAGTTGTATTTAAGATTAAATGTTGTCGCTGTTTGCTTTGATATATTCAACAACATCGCCTACAGTTCTCACATTTTCAGCTTCGTCTTCAGGAATTTCAAGGTCAAATTCACTTTCGAGCGCCATGATGAGCTCAACAATGTCGAGAGAATCTGCGCCGAGATCATCAATAAAATCGGAAGCGGGAGTAATATCGGATTCATTAACTCCGAGCTGATCTGCGATTATATTTTTTACTTTTTCAAATACCATTTTATTATACCTCTTTCTTTGTTATTAAAATTCATACAAAATCCTATTATATATAATATATTATAAATTGTCGATATAGTCAATATTTTTTTTTATAAATAATGGTAATTTTATGGGTGTTTTTTTATTATATATTCATAATACCGACTAAGTCTGAAACTATATGATAGCACGGTACGGATAAATCCGTTATCTGCAATCGTTTAATAGTTCAACAAATTGGAGTTTATCGAGCTGTTTAACGCAAGTGCGAAAGGCTCCCCTGCCTAAGGGGAGCTGGCAGTGAACATAGCGAAACTGACTGAGGGGTATTATTGAAACCATTAATATTCCTGCGTTTCGTACCCCTCCGTCTTTGCCTAACGGCAAATCCACCTCCCCTTAGGCAGGGGCGGCTTTCGCTTCAGCCTCGTTTGCTGTCAGCTCGATAAATTTCAATTTGTTGACTATTTAAAAATAAGCGATTGTAGGGCAGGGGCTTGCTCCTGCCGACAAAACAAAACGGAACGAGCAAGCCCGTTCCCTACAAATCCAACACTGAAACAGCTCGACAAACTCAATTTTGAATCTTTATCCTTGACGCCGCATAGGTTTTGTTTGACTAAGCTTTCGTGATGTGATAATATATAGATAGCCTTTCAATGACTAAAGGGCAAAAGATGCTGAAAATTCGTTATTTGAGGCGTCTTTGATGTTGGTTTTTAAGGCTATATCAGTGAAATGAGGTAAAAAAATGACACACACGGCATTTATTACAGGCGGTACAAGGGGAATTGGTGCTTGCATTGCCGAAAGACTGTTGGAAAAAAATATAAATGTGGTCGTCACATATGAGAAAAACGATTTTGCCGCAGAGAATTTTGCAAAAAAACATGACGGTGAAAATTTGCTTGTCATAAAATGCGATGCATCGGACTTTGAAAGCACAAAAAAAGCTTTTGCAAAAGCTCAAGAAAGGTTTGGCACCGTTGACATTCTCATCAACAATGCAGGCATTGCACAGCAAAAAATGCTCTGTGATGTAACGAGAGAAGAGTGGGACACCATGTTTAATGTTAACGTGGGTTCAATGTTTAATACCGTAAAATGCGCCTATGACGGAATGGTTTCCAAAAAATGGGGCAGAATAATCAACCTTTCGTCAATCTGGGGCATAAGCGGTGCATCCTGCGAAGTTCACTACAGTGCCTCAAAGGCGGCGGTAATTGGTTTTACAAAGGCTCTTGCAAAAGAGCTTGGACCATCGGGGATTTGCGTTAACTGCGTTGCTCCCGGGGTCATCGACACCGAAATGAATTCACATCTGTCTGACGAAGATATGACCGCCCTTGAAGAAGAAACACCCCTTTGCCGCATCGGAAAGCCCGAAGATGTTGCATCTTGCGTGGAATATCTTGCATCCGACGGTGCGTCTTTTGTCACCGGTCAGGTCATCAGTCCCAACGGCGGAATTGTAATATAATTAAAAACAGGGTACAAAAAAAGAGCCGCAGCAATTGTGATAATCACATTGTTACGACTCTATTTGTTTGTTTAAATTAATTTTTATTCAAAGCTTACGCTTCAATAATTCTAACTTTGCATACTCCTTCAACAGCTGCAAGTTCTGCCTCCAAACCTGCGGGAACAGTGTCAACATCAATGATTGTGTATGCATTGTCTTTTTTGCTCTTGGAGAGCATGTTTGTGATGTTGATGTTGTCGTTTGCAAAGATTGAAGAGAAGGTATTGAGCATGTTGGGAATGTTCTGATGAGCAATTGTAACTCTGAATTTTGAATCAAGGTCTGCTTCAATGTTGGGATAGTTAACAGAGTTTTTGATGTTACCGTATTTGAGAAATGCACTAAGCTCATCTGCAGCCATAACAGCACAGTTATCTTCCGATTCGGGAGTTGAAGCACCGAGGTGGGGAATGTTAATAACATTTTCCATGCCGATGGTTTCTTCGCAGGGGAAGTCAACCACATAGCTTGCAATTGTGCCGTTTTCAATAGCTTTTTTGAGAGCGGCGGTGTCAACAAGCTCACCTCTTGAGAAGTTGAGAAGTCTTGTGCCTTTTTCCATGCATTCAAAAAGTTCATCGTTAACAATGCCGCGTGTGCCGTCGTTTAAGGGCATGTGCATTGAAATGTAGTCGCAGTTTGCAGCGAGCACTTTGAGGTCGTTGCATTTTTTAACCTTTGCAGAGAGTCCCCAAGCCGCATCAACGGAGATGTAGGGGTCATAACCGATAACATCCATACCAAGAGCCAGGGCAAGGTTTGCAACCTTTGCACCAATTGCACCAAGACCAACAACACCAAGCTTTTTGCCGAGGAGTTCGGGACCTGCATAAGCACTCTTGCCTTTTTCAACAAGGGCACCAACATTGTCGCCTTCGCCTTTTAAGGTTTTAGCCCATTCAATAGCATCGGTGATTTTTCTTGAAGCCAAAAGAAGACCTGCAAGTGTGAGTTCTGCAACAGCGTTTGCATTTGCACCGGGAGTGTTGAAAACAACAATACCTTTTTCGCTGCATTTGTCAATGGGAATGTTGTTTGTGCCGGCACCTGCTCTTGCAATACCTTTGAGGTTTTCGGGAAGCTCCATGTCGTGCATTTTGAAACTTCTGAGAATGATTCCGTCGGGATTTTTAACTTCGTCTGTAACAGCAAACAAAGTTTTATCGAGTCTGTCAAGACCGCATGCAGCAATCTTGTTGAGAGTTAATACTTCAAACATAAGTGTTGCCTCCAAAAATTATTTGTTTTCTGCTTCAAATTTCTTCATGAAATCAACGAGAGCCTGAACGCCTTCAACGGGCATAGCATTGTAGATGCTTGCTCTCATACCGCCAACGGTTCTGTGACCTTTGAGGTTAACAAAGCCTGCTTCTTTAGCTTCTTTGATGAATTTAGCGTTAAGGTCTTCGCTGTCGGTAACAAAGGGAACATTCATGAGAGATCTGTCTTTGGGATCTGTAACAGTTGCAGAGAACATTTCACTTGAATCAAGATATGAATAAAGGATTTCGGCTTTTTTGAGGTTGGTTTTGTGCATAGCATCAATACCGCCGTTTTCCTTGAGCCATTCGCAAACGAGCTTGCAGATGTAGATTGTGTAGGTTGGGGGAGTGTTGAACATTGAGCCGTTTTCGGAATGTGTTTCATAGTTGAACATTGTGGGGCAGATGTCCATAGCTTTGCCGATGAGGTCTTCACGAATAATTACAACTGTGAGACCTGCGGGAGCCATGTTCTTCTGAGCGCCTGCATAGATGATGCCGAATTTGGAAACATCAACGGGCTCTGAAAGAATGCAGGATGACATGTCGGCAACAAGAGGAACATCACCTGTGTCGGGAACTTCTGCATATTTTGTTCCGTAGATTGTGTTGTTATATGTAATGTGAACATAATCTGCATCGGGTGTGAACATTGACTTGTCAATTTTGGGAATGTAGTTAAACACTTTGTCATCGGAAGATGCAATGATTTTAGCTTCGCCGTATCTTGCAGCTTCTTTCTGAGCTTTTTTAGACCAAAGGCCTGTGAGAATGTAGTCAGCTTTTTTCTTTTCGGTGTAGAGATTCAGGGGAATCATTGCAAACTGGCTGGATGCACCGCCCTGGAGGAAAAGAACCTTGTAGTTGTCGGGAATTGAGAGAAGCTCTCTGAGGAGTGCTTCACAGTCATCTATGATTTTCTGATAATCTGAAGAACGGTGACTCATCTCCATTACTGACATTCCTGAATTTCCGTAGCAAACAAGCTCAGCCTGTGCTTTTTCAAGAACGGGAAGAGGGAGTGCAGACGGACCTGCTGAAAAGTTATAAACTCTGTTCATAATAATCGTCCTTTCATGATAGAAATTTTTAATAATTACCTTATATTATAGAACAAATATAAAAAATAGTCAAGCATATAAACAAAAAAAACGATATATAAATTGATAAAAATTTCACAATTTTTTGGTTATGATTACAAAAATACTAATTTGAAAAAAGAACTGTCCCAAAACGGAACAGTTCATTGCAGGTTTAAAATTATTCGTCTTTAACAAATTTTCTGTACAGAAGATATGCACTTCCGACACCGCAAACTATGGACAGTGCGGCAAGCCATTTTTTAAACGACTTTGAAAACAGACATCCGATAACGCTTCCGATAAAAGCGGCAATTACTCCGTAAAGAGCGAGGTCGGCTTTTGAAAGACTTTTAAATTTGTCGGCGGCTTTTCCCGAAACTGATTTAAATGCACCGGGAAGAGATTTAAGAACTTCTCTCACTTTGCCGCTTTGGGGTTTTCCTACTGCAACTACATTCATTTTTATCGCTCCTTTTTACACTTGTCTTTTTATATAATTTACCACAAATTCAAAGCATTGTCAACTGTGATATTAAAAATGTAATAAATTGTTAGCCGGGTTGACATTTTTGAACATAAATGATACAATCGAAATGATAAAAGAAAGGCGGGTTTAATATGAAAGAACTTGCAATGATTATAGAGAAAGAAATCAAAAAACAATTCAAAAGTGTCCGTCAGTTTTCTGTAGTGTCCGGTATTCCTCAGACCACAATAGTCAGCGCTCTCAAAAACGGCATTGGCGGCATGGCATACGAATCGGTTGTAAAAATTTGCGAGCTTTTGCACATTGAGCTTGTAAACTATAACACCCATCTCGTTATGACAAATGATGTCATCAACATGGTCAATATGTTCAATTCTCTCGACGAAAAAGGTGAGCATGCAGTCATGGCATTCATGTCGATGGAATTTAATCGTTGCAATTCTTCTCTCGATTATATTGCAAAGGCAACCGAACAGTCAAACGAGCTTGCACGCAGAAAAATAAACGACCAGAAATCTCAAAATCCCTTTGAGATGATAAATGTAATTTCAAATCAACAAAAACCGGAGGATTTTTAATATGAAAAGATTTGTACTTTATGCAGAGCTTAAACCCGATAAAGTTGAAGAATATAAAGAAATCCACAAAAACGCCTGGCCCGAAATCCTGGAGATTATCACCAAGGCTCACATGCATAACTATTCCATAAGCGTTATCGGAAATAAGGTGTTTACAATATATGATTACACCGGAGATGACTACGATGCCGATATGGCAGAAATGGAAAAATATCCCGTAATGCAAAAGTGGTGGTCACACACCAAGCCCTGCTTTGTGCACCACGAAGACGGTTGGTATTATGAAGATATGGAAGAAGTGTTTTATTTAAAATAAAACAGAGAATATACAAAAAACGGGGAGAGAAAATGTATTGCTCTGAATGTGAAAAGAGAATTAATGACACCTCAATATTTTGCGAAGCAAGGATATGTTATGATTTTGAATAAGGATAAAAATATAGAATTCCCAAAACGAAAACCAACAAGATTAAAAGGCTATGATTATTCATTGCCGGGAGCATATTTTATTACGATATGCACTCATAATAAAGAAAAGCTGTTATCTCAAATAACCGTAGGGCAGGGGCTTGCTCCTGCCGAAAACAAATTGAGTGTATACGGAAGAATTGCAAAAGAACAAATAGACTTGTTAGAAACACATTACAGTGGAATAAAAATTGACAAATATGTTATCATGCCAAATCATATACATATTATAATATCCAATTATGAAATGACGGCAGGAGCAAGCCCCTGCCCTACAATATCGGACGTGGTATGTTTGTTTAAGTCTGTAACAACCCGAATGTGTAAAAAAGCAGGACTGCAAAATCCGCACTTGTTTCAATCGTCATTCCATGACCACATCATTCGCGGTGAAAAGGATTATCAAAAGATTTGGGAATATATAGATACAAATGTCATAAAATGGAAAAATGATTGTTTTTATAATAATTAAAGGCTCATGCGATTTTTGCATGAGCCTTTTGATATGAATTTGAATTTTACCGCCGATTAAAAATCAAGCTGACCTTCAATGTAGGGGATAACTTCATCCATGGGAAGAGTAATCTGTTCCATTGTGTCACGGTTTCTCACGGTTACATTGCCCGTTTCTTCGGTTTCAAAATCATATGTGATGCACCAGGGTGTGCCGATTTCGTCCTGACGGCGATAACGCTTACCGATTGAACCTGCATCGTCAAATTCGCAGTTGAATTTCTTGCACATTTTTTCATAAAGCTCATATGCCTTGTCGGAAAGCTTTTTGGAAAGGGGAAGAACAGCGGCTTTAACGGGAGCAAGAGCGGGGTGGAATCTCATAACAACTCTTGTGTCGTTATCTCCGACAGCTTCTTCGTCATATGCTTCAACAAGGAATGCAAGAGCCACACGGTCTGCACCGAGTGAAGGTTCAACACAGTATGGGATGTATCTTTCGTTTGAAACAGGATCAATATATTCAAGCTTTTCGCCGGAGTGTTCGCTGTGCTGTTTGAGGTCAAAGTCTGTTCTGTCGGCAATACCCCAAAGCTCGCCCCAACCAAAGGGGAACATGAACTCAATGTCGGTTGTTGCATTGCTGTAGTGAGAAAGTTCTTCGGGAGAGTGGTCTCTCATTTTGATATTTTCCTCTGCAATGCCGAGGGAAAGGAGCCAGTTTTTGCAATAATCTTTCCAATATGTGAACCATTCCAGGTCTTCACCGGGTTTGCAGAAGAATTCGAGTTCCATCTGTTCAAATTCTCTTGTTCTGAAAGTGAAGTTACCGGGTGTGATTTCGTTTCTGAATGATTTACCAACCTGCGCAATACCAAAGGGGATTTTCTTTCTTGTTGTTCTCTGAACATTTTTGAAGTTTACAAAAATACCCTGTGCAGTTTCGGGACGAAGGAAAAGCTCGGAAGTTGAATCTTCCGTAACACCCTGGAAAGTTTTGAACATAAGGTTAAACTTTCTGATGTCGGTGAAGTTGTGAGCTCCGCAATCGGGGCAGGCGATGTTGTTTTCATTGATGAATTCAAGCATTTTTTCGTTTGACCAACCGTCAACGGTAACGCTTTCGCCCTTTGCAAAATACCATTCTTCAATGAGCTTGTCTGCACGGTGACGGCTTTTGCATTCTTTACAGTCCATAAGGGGATCGCTGAATCCGCCAACGTGACCCGATGCAACCCAGGTTTTGGGGTTCATGAGGATAGCTGCGTCAAGACCAACGTTGTAGGGTGATTCCTGAACGAATTTTTTCCACCATGCTTTTTTTACGTTGTTTTTAAATTCAACACCGAGAGGACCGTAGTCCCATGTGTTTGAAAGACCGCCGTAGATTTCTGAACCGGCATAAACAAAGCCTCTGCCCTTGCAAAGAGCAATGACTTTTTCCATGGTCTTTTCGGTATTTTTCATTTATATCATTCCTTTCAAAATGTAAACAAATTCACTTATAGCATTTGCGAGTATTTTAACGATGCAGTGGCGTAAAAACACGCACCCAAAACGGGTTCGGATACTAACGCAACTGCTTATATAATAATATAAATGAAAATGCGGAATTTGTCAAGATATTAACAAAGCAAAAACTCCCAAATTTATGTAAAATTTAGGAGTCTAAAATGTGTTTTATGTTGCATTATGCCTCTTTTGTCATTGTGGAGGCGGTTTCGTTTGCTTCAATTTCGCCTTTGCCGAAAATTGTTTCAAAAAGACAATTGGCAAAAAGCTCATGCATTTCTTTTGTGGGGTGGTTAATGCGGTTGGCTAAAAGCATGGTTGTGTCTTGGGTTTTTGCAAGCTCTTTCCATTTTGCATAGCAGTCGCAAACCGTGACGTTCATTTCTTTTGCAAGCTTCACCGCACTTTCCATATAGAGGTCCATTCTTCCACCGTTTTGGTAGTCAGCGGTTTTTTTGGAATATTCACGGTAAACTTCGGCAACATCATCTGCCACATAGGTGTTAAGCATGTTTGGTGTCATGAAAATGACTTCTGTGCCAAAGTCAATGCATTTTTTGAAAATTTGTTTCAGAGAATCAAGATACACCTCAAGCTCGCAGTTTATGTCGTTTAACCCAAAGCACACAATAACAAGATCGGGATTATGGGCAAGCACTCTCGACTCGGTGAGCGGTATAGATTCTTTTGCGTTTATGCCTCCGATTCCGGAATTTATGACATTCACCGGCATATAGTTTCTCACGGCATTAATTTTTTGTTTCAGCCTGTTCCAATATACCGTTTCAAAATTTATCTCACCCGATGCCACGGCACCGTGGGTAACACTGTCACCAAATGCCACAATGGTTATAGGACCGTATTTTTCAAGACCTTCACGGTCAAAGTTTATTTTTTTTCTGATGTCCAAGCATAACAGCTCCTTTGTATAGCAATATATTCATTAGTATACAACATATGTAATTAAAATACAAGTATAAATTGGAGTTTGTCGGGGTGTTTCAGTGTTGGATTTGTAGGGAACGGGCTTGCTCGTTCCGTTTTGTTTTGTCGGCAGGAGCAAGCCCCTGCCCTACAATCGCTTATTTTTAAATAGTCAACAAATTGGAGTTTGTCGGGCTGTTTAACACAAGAACATCGTAGGGCGTGACGACCTCGGCACGCCGAATAAATTCAAAAAATCCCCAACTATATAACAAACACCAGAACGTAAGCCTTCTCCTTGGAGGAGAAGGGGGACCGCGTGAGCGGTGGATGAGGTGACTCGCTAATACGATACACTGAAATAACGCCGCTTTGCGGCTACACCTCATCAGTCAAGCTTAGCTTGACAGCTTCTCCTCGAGGAGA